>JBNKYI010000188.1:0-5669 GCA_050300815.1 Fibrobacterales bacterium | reverse complement strand
CCTTTAGGGTGACCTCCGAGGCGGAGTAGGTTTCAACAAAACTGACTTCTCGCGACAGGGGGCCGGCTGCCCATAGTGATGAAATCAGGGCGGTGGTGGCGATTATCCATTTCATGTATTATCCCTCTTTTTGTTAAAGTCTAAAACTGCTGCTCATCAACTCGGCGGGGTCTAAGAAAAGAGACTTAGGGGTATAAGTAAAGTACAACCCTAGGTTTATCCCCGACCAGTTGATCGTTTGGTATTTGTATAAATTGCGGTCTTTATCCCAATAATCTTCGTTGCCGGCAATGGCGTTATAGCGAACGCCCCCGCCGAGTTTAAACCGTGGTGAAAGCATGTATTCTACATTGGCATCTCCATATAGACCAAAAGAATAAGTGTAGATGTAAGATGGCTTTTCGCCAGAGGTTTCGGGGTTAAACAAAGTGCTGTCTCTATCGGGGTTGAGGCTGAGATGCATAGCGGCCACTGTTCCTCCTAGAGAAAATCGAAGAGCCAGCCCCTTAAAGAGAAAGAGTCTCTTAGAGACTCCCAAGCGCAGAGAACCTGATAGCGCAGCATCAATCTCGGCAGTTGCACTCGTGTCTCTTTCTAAATGGGCGATTCCAAATGCAGCTCCCATTTCAAAAAACCACTGAAAGGAGTTGTCTATTTGATAAAGAGCGGTGAGGTCAGGGCCATAGCTTTCTTTAATCCGATAACCGGCTCCTTCTAAGGAATGGTCAAATTTTCTTCCGGCAAAGTGCAATTCAATTCCCATTAGAGGGTATTCTCGAATTTCAGTGCCTATGTCGGGCTGACCTGAAACCACATAAAGTCGGCTACCGATCGTTTTTGCCTCTTCATTTCCCACTGATTTTATCAATCCAAAGCCAATTTCTTTATCAACGAGCTCTCCGCTTGATTCTTGAACTTTTTCATAAAGCAGATAAGTGTGATTGATTTGGACGTCTTCAGATGCACCGATGTCTAAGCCTGCGTCTCGAGATGAAGTTTCCATTACTTGCCCTGACAATTTAAAGTCGTCGTAGCTTTGGGTTGCAACTCTTAGATTTCTTCCGGCGAGGTCGGCGACGCGGCTAAAAGCGGTTTGCTGAGCGCTTTGGAGCCCGATGCCCTCAAGAGAGGCCGAAGAACGTGCTGAAGTCCATTCTTTAACAAAAGGAAGTACTTGCATTCCTTCGGGCCCGGCTTCTAGTTTAAACCACACGACGCCGACATCGAGATGAATATCAACATCTTCAGACGAGTGAGAAATGTCGTAATTTTTAATGACAGGCAAATAGATATAAGCCGAATTCATCACAGATTTCAATTCGCTTTCGGTAATTCCCAAAAGTTTGGCTTTGTCTGTAATAAAACTGTTTTTTTGCTGATCGGTCAGAAGATTCGCCGCTCGCATCTCTTTTTCAAGCTCAATGGCTTCTACAATCTTAGAAACCAATGTTCGCTGCATGATTTCAGAGAGTTGCTCAAGTGAATTTTCGCCTTGCAGTGTAACTTGATTTGCCTCTTGAATAAATTCGTTCAAATAAGCGTCGGGAACAGGGTTATAGTCGAAACGCCCCATTTTAAGATGGCGATGCAGAGACGAAAGCACTTCTCGAATTTGATTTCGAGATAGTCTTTTAACTGAGGAATCTACGAGCCAAAGAGCGTCGACATAGGTTACAGACTTACGAGAATAGGCCCCGACCTCTCGGTCTTGGGCCCATAAAAACATCGCGCTCAGTAAACACAGACCAATGACTTTATAAATGCGAAACATTAGGGAAGTGC
Source organism: Fibrobacterales bacterium (assembly GCA_050300815.1). Lineage (GTDB taxonomy): Bacteria > Fibrobacterota > Fibrobacteria > Fibrobacterales > CAWVXU01 > JBNKYI01. Next base: position 3,887 of record JBNKYI010000188.1, on the reverse strand, counting down.
TTTTTCAAGCTTGCCGAGTTCTTTGTCTAATTCTTCAAATCCTTGTTTGGCGCGAAACTCAGAGAGTAAAGCTTGTTTGCTGGTTAGGGCCTTTTCAACTTGGGATTTGATCAATTTGCGCATTTCACCATCGAGTTTGTATTGGGCCAATGAGTACATTGTTCCATTGATGAAGTCGCGTCTAACGATCTCACATCCGACAAGCTCAACGTCGCTGACTGATTTGGTGATAGATTGAGTAAATTCGGTCACTTCGGCTTGGTCACCAATCCCAGACTCGCCCATGAAATCTTTCATCAAATTTGAAACTTTTTGAGAGAGGACGTTAGCGACCTCTTTTTTGGCGCGCAAGTCAGATACTTCTTTGGCCATTTGAGGGTTTGCCTTTTGAGCCATTCCAGTTCCATAGATGACACCGGCTTCTTTAGGGGGATTTAAAACGTAATCGGGAACGTCGGAATCGTTTTGAGGTTTTTCGCCTGCGCATCCGATGAGAGTAAGCATAGCGGCAGAAATTAAAGTGAGAAGTTTGAGTTTCATAGGTTCCTCCTGAATTGGGTTTAGCAAGAATTTATTAAAACTTCGAAAAAATAACCCGTGAGTTGCAAATACATTTTGCGATACATCACCTTTTAAAGTCTAAGAAAATCAAGTTTTTGTCAAAAGTGGCAAACCCGTGTAGTTGCATAGAGTCGTGTTACTTCACGGCTGCCCGATTTTATCTTAACTCTAACTAAGCAAACTGGCCTAATTGATTGGTGCTAAAAATTGCAAGGATCAAGGGCGTTCTTATTGTTTGACATTGGCTCGAATGAGACGAATCTTAAGACGGAGAAATTTCTTGAGGCGTTCTAAACCAGATTCTCCAAAAGTCTCCTGGGGCAAACATGGCTAAGTCAGGAGCTCCTCCATCATCAATGAATTTGAGTTTGAGTTGTTGGATTTCTCTGACGGCTTCGCTGAGTTTCACGTCTCCTTTATCGGTGTTTTGAAAACTCCACTTTTGCAAAGCCTTTAACGCGCTGTGAATCTGTTCGGGGCAGATCAAGGTTTCTAAGGCAGAGCCATCGACTTTTTGGTTGCACCAATCGAGTTTGGCAAGCTCTTTATAACGAGGACGCGAAACCTTTTGCGCCCCTTTCATGGCAGAAATAATTTCGTTTGCGTAGAGTTGGCGTTCTTTGTTAAATCCATTGCCTTGGGTAAGAAAGAGGGGCGTGTTGTTTAGGGATTTTGCTTTTTCGGTGACATCAAGATATTGATAGGCATCTGCCATCAACACCCGATCTGCGTGGCGAAAATATTCTCCTGATGCGCCGGCGACTAAGATCAGACTCACCCCCGCTGAGCGCACTTGGGGTAAAACATCTAATAGCGGAACAAGAGCGTCTTGTTCTTCGCCAATGAGTTGTTTCATGGTGTGGTCTTTGTAGAGAAAATTAACAGAGCATTCGTCTTCGTCTAGCAGCAAGAGTTCACTGCCAAATTGCAGAGCCTCAATAAAAGAGGCCGCTTGAGATGTCGATCCTGAAGCGTTGAGCGTTTGAAACTTCTCAGCATTAAAACCTCGGGTCTTGTGAAAGAAGGGAGACAAATTCATTTCTCGCACAGAACGACCATTTTCACTTTGCAACTCGACGGTAGAGCTTAAGACAACGATGCCTTCTCGACCATCTCCGGGAATGTGATTGTAAATACCGACCTTAAGGGCTTCGAGCAAGGTGCTCTTTCCTTGAAAGGCTCCACCGACGATCAAATGAACCCCGGTAGGTAAGGCCATGCCAGTCAGTTCTCCCCAAGGGCTTTGCAGAGAAACTCTGTGTTCAGAAGGACTGCTAAAAGGCACGGCTCCTGCAAGAGGGTGAGAACTTTGGCCCGTGACTCTGGGGAGTATGGATCCCTCTTCGATAAACACAATCCATTGGTTTTCGACAAGCGCTTGGCGTAAAAACTCTTGTTTGAGATAGACGTCAATGTGACGTTGCAGAGATTGGAGCTCATTGTCGTCGAGCAGGCAACTGGAGCCGCATAGAGAAGGCAGTTGTTCGCAGATCATCTCGGCGCAAGGTTTAGCCTCGATGAGGCGCCCTTGACCGGGTAAACCTGCAAAAAGTCGAAACTCGATTCCTGTGTCGGTCAATAAAACAGCGGTGCGAGGCAATATGGCTTCACAGGGTTCGGGGGTCTTTAAATAGGGCCCCATTTGTGGACCTTCGCGCAGGTCTATCTGAAAGCCGTCCGCCATTTTTTGAAATAGCACGCGGTGGATAAAATCGGCGCAGGCAATTCTCTGTTCGGGAGTCGACCAATATTTACTGTCTAGATTGGTTTGCTCTCGTGGAATGCGGTAGATTAATCTTGAGGGTTGAGCATAGGGATCTCCTTGCACATGAAAGATTTCGAGCTCAACGCCACCGTTGTCGTAGGTTCCTTTGAGGGTTTTGTACGCACCGTATTTTTTTTTATCGAGTCTGAGGATTTTATAATAGAGATTCTTCAAAATTGCACTGCTAGAATGAGGGTGGGTTGAGTAGAGGGAATGGCTTGCAAGCTAAATTGAGACCCTCCGCTGCGGTATAGATGAAAGACGTCAAGAAGACTTAAAAGACGATTTAATGCGAGCATTCCAACAGAAACTTGCAGCGCAATTTGAGAGCCTCGGTAGCTTTTGAGCATGTCTCGGTAGCGTTCATAAGGATCAGAATTTGGATGTTCATAAGCCATCCCCCAATCCCAATAAGGTTCGAGAGGAGGAAGGGAGTTTCCTTTTGAGAGTTCGTCTTGGGCTTGGTCTTGGCCGTAATCCACAGCGGGCTGAAGCCCTTCGCTGCGGTTGCTAAAACGGTGTTCGCCCAATTGCTGTAAAAGATCGGGATTGCGACTGATTCCCTGTGCCCGACCATAAGTTATCGCATAAGACTTAAGTCGGGTCAGTTGATTTTGCCCGTATTGATAGCTTAGCACGACAGCGGCCCAACTGAGGATTTCAGCTCCTAAAAACCAGTGAGAGCGATCGCTTCGATTGAGATAGAGTTCTCCGAGCCCGGGCAAAAGCGCAGATTGCACGAGGGCCAAGCCGAGACTTTTTTCTTGGTACTGCTTAGACTGGTTTGCAAAGTCTAAGCGAATTGCTGAAGAGGCTTTATCAATTTGTTGGGCAAAGACCACCTGTGCCCAAAACAAAAACAGACAAATTAACACGCGCATCACCAAGTTAACCTCCAAGAGGTGGCCACAACCCACTTGCCTGCGGGATTTAAAGAAAATGAAGAAAGAAGGGGGGCTTCGTAGAGACGTTCGTTATTGGTTTCTGCGGCATAGGCGGCGTCAATCGCAGAAAGCAAGTGGTTGATGACTAAGGCGGTAATCAACCAAGGTTTAAGATCGGCGTAGAATTTGGCGTCATCTCGCGCCTCATTGAATTCTTTTTGGTATTTCGATGTGCCAAAATTTCGGTAAGTGCCTTTAGAGAGAATGGCGGCATGAGAGTCTGTTTGTTGATCAGACCAACCGGCAACCCATTGATCGGCACCAATGAATTGATAAAAGGCTTCGGGATTTGTAGGTGTAAAACGCTCGCTTTGCACGAATTGAAGATGGCTTGAACCCCGTTCGATACAGTTGTTTTGCCCTTGAGCATCGCTGCCATAAAGAGAGCGGCACCAAGAAGCCCTAGACACGTCAAACCTTTGGTTAAAGTTTTCGCCATCTCCTTGGTCGATGGCTTCATTCTTTAATTCGGTTGCCCAATTTTCAAAGGCATAGGTTGAAAAATGAGCTTTTTGCAGAGCTTTATAATGATCGATGGCTTGTTGCTGTTGGTCAAACCCGAAATACCAAATAGAAACTCCTAGAGCGACCTCAGAAACGAGATAGAGAGCTCCTCG
>JBNKYI010000187.1:0-5676 GCA_050300815.1 Fibrobacterales bacterium | reverse complement strand
ACCCATGGCACCCGTGGATATGGACCTCTGCTGTTCTCTTTTTGCTTTTACTCTACAACCTCTATCTAAAAGCCACACCCATTGCCGGAAACCTAAGCGTTGCTCTTTTATGCGCGACCGCGGTGGCCTTCGCTCTACACCGCTACCCACCCAATGGAGCTCTTTTCTACGCCATAGGATTTGCCTTTTTGTTGACTTGGACTCGCGAGACCGTCAAAGACATTGAAGACTTTGAAGGAGACTTAAAGTGCCACTTAAATACCACCGCCGTCAGGTTCGGCAAATTGCGGAGTCGACAAATTGCCAACGGATTGGCTTATGCCGCTATTCTTTTGTTGATCTCACCTTTATTCAGAAATGATTTTGGCGCTTTTTTCAAGATATCCGCCTCCTTTTTATTCGCTCCTTGGCTAATCTGGAACCTGATGAAATGGAAAACCCGAAGAATCGGCGAGAAGAGCTATAGCAAAGTTTTAAAACAACTCATGATTTGGGGAATGATTTCTATTTTTGCAGATCGCTTTTGGGCCGGTTAACAGAGAGAATTTTATGAGTGAAGCCATTAAACACGAATGCGGCATTGCCTTTATCCGATTACTCAAACCCCTTGAATATTATCAAGAGAAATATGGCTCGGCCCTCTACGGTCTCAACAAGTTGTATCTGCTGATGGAAAAGCAGCACAACCGCGGCCAAGATGGCGCGGGAGTCGCTTCGATTAAGTTAGGTATTTCACCAGGCAATCCCTACATTCACAGAGCCCGTTCAAATGATGGACAACCCATAAAATCAGTCTTTAAAAAGATCAATAACTCCATTCACTCCGCACTCCCTAACAAAGCGGTTCTTAACGATACCGAATGGCTCAAACAAAATAGCCCCTTTGCTGGTGAAGTTTTGCTCGGGCACCTTCGCTATGGCACCTTTGGCAACAATACCATAGACCATTGCCATCCTTTTCACCGACATTCTAACTGGAAGTCGCGCAACCTCATCCTCGCAGGAAACTTTAACCTCACAAACGTCGAAGAGCTCTTTCAATCCCTCGTCCAACTCGGTCAATCCCCTAAAGAACGCAGCGACTCTGTCACTATGCTTGAAAAAATCGGCCATTTTCTCGATGAAGAAAATTTTTCTAAGCTCGCCGAAAGCAAAAAACAAGGCAAAGATATGCGCGAAGCTTTTGAGGATATTCAAAGAGAGCTCGACATCGTTTCTGTTCTTAAGCAAGCCTGTAAAAAATGGGATGGGGGCTATGTCGTCTGCGGCATGATTGGCCACGGCGATGCCTTTATTCACCGAGATCCTTCAGGCATTCGCCCCGCTTACTACTATGCTGATGACGAGATCATCGTCGTCACCTCAGAACGCCCTCCCATTCAAACGGCCTTTGACGTTCCCGAAAGCGAAATCAAAGAAATCAGCCCGGGCAAGGCGATTATTGTTAAAGCAAATGGCAGCTGGACAGAAGAAACCATTCGCCCGGCCACCGAAAAAAAATCTTGCTCTTTTGAACGAATTTACTTTAGCCGAGGCTCTGACGCCCAAATTTATCGCGAGCGCAAGGCTCTAGGGGCAGCCCTAGTTCCCCGCATCATGAAATCTATTGGCGATGACATCGACAACACCGTTTTTTCTTATATCCCCAACACTGCCGAAACGGCGTTTATCGGTTTGATTGAAGGCTTTCACGTTAAGCTCGCCGAACAGCAAGCCCAAGCCATCGCCCAACTCAACGACAATGATCCCGCAGAAATTCAGAAAATTCTCAGTCGTCGGGTGCGTATGGAAAAAATCGCCATTAAAGACGCCAAACTGAGAACATTTATCACAGAAGACAACTCGCGCAACGATCTCGTTGCTCACGTTTATGACACCACCTATGGGGTCATTAATCGAGGCATTGATAACCTCGTCGTCATCGACGACTCTATCGTTAGAGGAACAACCCTCAAACGCAGTATCATTCGAATCCTCGATCGACTCGGCCCCAAAAAGATCATTGTGGTTTCTTCCGCTCCTCAAATTCGCTTTCCTGACTGTTATGGAATCGACATGGCCAAACTAGGAGACTTCATCGCCTTTGAAGCCGCCATTGACCTGCTCAAAGAGCAGAGCAAAGAGACCTTAATTCTCAGGGTTTATGAAAAGTGCAAAGAAATGCTGTTAAAACCCGATCACCAAATCGAAAATGCCGTGCTCGAAATCTTTGCGCCATTTACTGAAGAAGAGGTTTCTCGGCGAATTTCAGAAATGCTCAAACCCGTCGGATTGAGAGCCGAACTCGAAATCATTTATCAAAGCCTGGCTGATCTGCAAAAGTCCATTCCCGAGCATACAGGAGACTGGTATTTCTCAGGTCGATATCCCACTCCAGGCGGAAACCGCGTCGTCTGCCAATCGTTTGTCAACTTCATTGAGGGAATCAATCGCAGAGCCTATTAGTTTTTGATCATTTGCAAATGGCGAAACGACAACTTATCGCCTTCTTCGCTTTGATTTTTAAAGACATCTCGGTGAATTTTCTGTAGAATTCACCCATGAATACTGCACCCAAAGCTTCCCTCAATTCTCAGAAACCTTCTGAACTTCAGGGGGAGCCTGCTCAATTGACTCGACAATACAAATGGGTTAAGTGGGGGGGATTCTGTTCTTTTTTATTGGGTTTGCTCTGCCTGCTTATTCAACCTCATGGGATGTCTTTCTTATCGACTTGGGCCCTGTCACTCAGTGGATTAGGCGCCATATGCTGGATAGTCTCTCAAATGGAGCTCGGCATTACTTCTGTTTTGCTCTTTGGATTTTCTCAAGTGACCTTGTGGTTTATCGTTCCTTTGGGCTTTCAAAATCAGAGTGAAGAGACGACGATTCAGTGGTTAATCCTGTTGATTCTCACCGCATTTGCCCCTCTCGTTTACGGTCTTTATTCTCAGCGCCTCTATCCCAAATGGACAAAGGCATTTATCGCTTATCACACCCTTCTCGTCGCCCTCTCTCTCTATCGAGGAATTCTGTTGAAATACTCACTCAACCCTGAAATTGGATTGAGTGACTACCTCGTGTTTACCCTATTCACCTTGCTCGTGCTTAGCGTTTTGCAACAAATTTATTCAGACAACTGGCGCCGGCAAAAGCTCAATCACCTCAGCAAAAAAATGGCTCGACAATACTCTGAAAATAGAGAGCAATTCGAATCGCTCATGAGCAATTTGAACAACAGCTTCTTTTTTCAATTTTATAAAGATGAAGACGAGCGTTTGCAATACACCTACTTCAGCCCTAATATCGAAGAGTTTTTTGGACTGATCCTCGAAAAGGTGCAAGCCGATCCCAACCTCTTTGTCGAACTTTTTCACCCCGATGACCGCAACTCTTATATAGAGTCACGCAACGAGGCCATTGAAAAAAATCAGTCTATTGACTTTATCGGAAGGTTTCGCTATGCCACAGGGCAATATCACTGGACCAAATTTCATGTGCAACCCGCAAAAAAGTCAAAGGGCGTTTTTCTTTTTAACGGCATGATTCAAGATATTCACGAAAACTTTTTACTCGAAGAACGCATTCGCGAAAGTCAACAATTTCTTCACCGACTCACTTCTTCAATGCCCGATGCTCTTTTTTCCATCGAATACAATTCAGGGTCTCCTATCTTTCTCACGGGGCACTATTTGAGACTGCTCGGTTACAGCAGCTCAGAGCTTCGCAGTATGGAAAACTTTCCTCAGGGATTAATTCCCCCAGATCATCTCAAAGATTTTCAACTTTTCTGGAAAAATCTCAATTTCAAGTTCGGCCAAATTCACGAGGTCGAAGTCCCTCTTTTACGCAAAGACCAGAGTATTGAATGGTTTTTACTGCGTACGTCTCTTTTAAAAATCAATGCCCAGTATCAGCCGCTGCACCTACTGATGATTCTCACCAACATCGAGCAGCGCAAAGAAACAGAAACGCGCTTACGCGAGTCTGAAGAGCGCTACGAAAGAGCGGTCAATGGCACCAACGATGGCATTTGGGAATGGGAAATGGACACCGGTAATTTTACCGTTTCTGATCGTTTTTTAAGCAACCTCGGCATGTCTAGACGCGAGTGGAATAACTCTCTTAGCAACTGGGAATCCCTCATTGATCCCGAGCATCGAGATCACTTCTGGCATCATATCAATCAACAAGCCGAGTCGCACAAAAACATCGACATTGAACTCAAACTCATGCACAAGGTTTTCGGCTATCGATGGTACCATGTCAGAGGTTCAAGTATGCTTGATGCCAAAAAGGAGTTCACCTTGATCTCAGGCTCTTTGCGAGACATACATTCGGTCAAAATGGACCGCTTAGCTCTTAAAGATTCTAAAGAAGCTCTAGAAATACTCACCGAAGAAATGCGTTCGCGCAACCAACAACTCGAAAACTACGCCGATATCACCAGTCACAATTTGCGTAGCCCCATTAGCAATATCATCAGTCTGACCGAATTGATCAGTCAAGAAACCCATCCTGAACAAATTCGTATTATCAGTCAGAAAATGCAACAGACTGCAGACAATTTAAATGCGACGCTCTTTGATCTTCATAAGGTTTTAAAGATCAAACGCAATACCGAGCTTTCAAAAAATGAAATTGAATTTGAACGCATTTTTAATCAAGTAAGAGACAGTCTGATTCACCTCATCATGGATACGAATGCAGAAGTTATGGGCGATTTCTCGGCCGCGCCAACGATTAAATACCATCAACCTTATCTCGAAAGCATCTTTCTCAACCTCTTGACCAACTCCATAAAGTACCGTCATCCCAACCGCGTTCCCATTGTGCTATTTGAAAGTCGCAAGGTTGGAGATACCCTACAACTCACTTGCAAAGACAATGGTCTAGGGATAGACTTGCAAAAGCACGGGCACAAGATTTTTGGGTTACACAAAACCTTTCATCGGGGAAAAGACAGTCGAGGGGTAGGTCTTTTTATGACTCGCAATCAAGTTGAATCTCAAGGGGGAACCGTTTCGGTAAAAAGCACCGTGGGAGAGGGAAGTGTTTTTACGGTGAGATTCTAACGCTTTTAAAATTTTCTTAGAAACTAATGGCCCGTACTCTTATGGGGGCACTCTCCATTTGCTTTGCGAATGCACTCTACTTGAATTTGAGTCTTTTGATTTAAAACTCTAAAGCCGTGCGACTTCGCCAAGCGATGTATGGCTTGAGTCAAATCAGGAGAAATCACTTCGAGAACTTTGCCACATTCGGCACACACCAAATGTTCGTGAGGTTCTCCTCCCATAAGTTCATAATGGATATGACCGTGGCCAAAATCGGCTTCAATCAAAATACTGGCATCGACCAACTGAGATAGTGCGCGATAAAGAGTGGCTCTCGAAACTCTCATTTTTTGCGATTGCATATCGTAAAGCAATTCATCAACGCTAAAATGATCTTTGCGTTGCAAGACCGCCTCAAGAATGGTATTGCGCTCTTTGGTAAAGAACATCTTATTTCTCAGCAGATAATCTCGGTACTTTTCAACCGCATTTTCATAGGTCATATCTGATTCGATGGATTTTCCCATGCTTTTTCCTCAGTTCAAGAACGCGCTGTAAATCGAGCGAATCGATTTTTCATAATCTCGATGGTCGACTCCCACAATAATATTTATTTCTGAAGAGCCCTGGTCGATTACCT
>JBNKYI010000186.1:0-5694 GCA_050300815.1 Fibrobacterales bacterium | reverse complement strand
GATACGGCTCTATCAGTAGTACCTCAGGTCATTTGCCCCTTCGCCCGGGCGCAGATAGGAGAAACGCTTTTAAAGGAGAATCCGTATTACAATGTGATAGATTTGCTGGTTGCCCCGATCACGTGCCAGCATCTGAAGAAAGTAACTTGGCTAATGAAGACGAGAATTCTGCCGAAGCTCAAAATGAAATCGACGAGAATAGCTCTTTACTCAAAGCCTTAGACGATGCGAATAATAAGTATCTAAGGCTCGTTGCTGAGTTCGAAAATTTCAGAAGAAGAACAGCCAAAGAAAATTTGGAGCTGATTGAATCTGCGAACAATCGTCTAATTGGTAATTTCTGTGAAGTTCTTGAAAATTTTGAACGCGCATTTAATCAAAAACCCGAAGAAACCAAAGCCGAAGATTTTCGCGAAGGGATTCGGTTGATCCGCGACCAGTTTGTGGGGATACTCAAACAAGCGGGACTCGAAGAAATCAATCCTCAACAAGAAGTATTTGATCCCAATCTGCACGAAGCCATGATGCAACAGCCCCATGACGAAATTGCAGCAGATCATGTGGTCACCGTTTTTCAAAAAGGTTTTAAAGTCAAAAATAAAGTCATCAAACACGCTAAAGTCATTGTGTCTTCAGGGCCAGCGGCTTAACAAAGGAGTTTACCATGGGAAAAATCATCGGAATCGACTTAGGAACAACGAATTCATGTGTGGCCGTAATGGAAGGGGGAAAACCTTCAGTTATCCCTAACGCCGAAGGCGGACGCACCACTCCATCTATCGTAGGATTTTCAAAAGACGGCGAACGTCTTGTGGGTCAAGTCGCTAAACGCCAAGCGATCACCAATCCTGAAAAAACAATCTACTCTATTAAACGCTTTATGGGACGTACCCATTCTGAGGTTTCTGAATCAGAAAAAACAGTTCCCTATCACTTAGTTGGAGCTGCATCTGATGGAGTACGTGTGCAAATCGACGACAAAGAATACGCACCACCAGAAATTTCAGCCATTATTCTTCAATCCATGAAAAAAATTGCTGAAGACTATTTAGGCGAAGGTGTAACTCAAGCCGTAGTTACGGTACCCGCCTACTTCAATGATGCCCAACGTCAAGCCACCAAAGACGCTGGTAAAATTGCTGGCTTAGAAGTGCTACGTATCGTTAACGAACCCACCGCAGCAGCGCTCGCCTATGGCCTCGACTCTAAGAAAAACGGCAAGGTTGCTGTATATGACTTAGGGGGTGGTACTTTTGATATTTCAGTTCTTGAAATTGGCGACGGTGTTTTTGAAGTTTGCGCCACTAACGGTGACACTCAGCTCGGCGGTGATAATTTTGATGAAGCGATCATCAACTGGATAGCCGAAGAATTCAAAAAAGACAACTCTGGAATTGATCTTCGCAAAGATAAGATGGCACTTCAACGTTTAAAAGAAGCCGCCGAAAAAGCCAAGATTGATTTATCTGGCACCACCTCTGCTTCAATCAACCTTCCCTTTATCACTGCAGATGCCTCAGGTCCAAAGCATTTAGACCTCACATTGAGTCGCGCAAAATTTGAACAATTGACTGAGAATCTTGTTAAACGCTCAATGGATCCCGTAGCGAAATGCCTTAAAGATGCAGGTCTCAAGCCTTCTGAAATTGATGAAGTGATTTTGGTGGGTGGTTCAACTCGCATTCCTGCGATTCAAGCCAAAGTAAAAGAATTTTTTGGCAAAGAGCCTCACAAAGGTGTGAATCCTGACGAGGTCGTTGCGGTGGGTGCAGCCATTCAAGCGGGTGTACTTGCTGGCGATGAGTCTGTTAAAGATGTTTTGTTACTCGATGTGACTCCGCTTTCTTTGGGGATTGAAACATTGGGTGGTGTGATGACTAAACTCATTGAACGCAATACCACTATCCCCACTAAAAAAAGTCAAGTTTTTTCTACTGCAGAAGACAATCAAACTCAAGTCAGTATTCACGTGCTGCAAGGTGAGCGCGAATTTGCTAAAGACAATCGCACTCTTGGCCGTTTCGACTTGACGGGCATTCCTTCAAAACCCCGTGGAGTCCCCCAAATTGAAGTAACCTTTGATATCGACGCCAACGGAATTGTGAATGTTTCTGCCAAAGACAAAGAAACAGGTAAAGAGCAAACCATCAAAATTGAATCCTCTTCAGGAATTAGCGAGGCCGACATTGATCGCATGGTCAAAGAAGCTGAAGCCAATGCAGAATCTGATAAAAAAGCCAAAGAATTAGTTGATCTCAAAAACCAAGCAGATCAAATAATCTATCAAACTCAAAAAATGATTGATGACAATGCCAGTGCTATTCCTGCCGAAATCAAAGACAAGCTCGAAGCCGCTCGCAAAAATTTAGAGTCTGCTGTTGAATCTGAGAATGCCGATCAGATTAAAGAGCAATTAGAAGCCTTTCAAGCTGTGGCCACTGAAATTGCCCAAGCCGCTCAGGCTGCTGGCGCTCAGGCAGGTGCAGCTGAAGGATCCGCAGAGCCTCAAGCCGAGTCTAAAGGCGACGGCGCAGTCGATGCGGATTACGAAGTTGTTGACGACGAAAAAAAATAACGGATTGATACGGACCGAGCTCTAGGTGAAACCTCCCTCTCCTTTTTAGAGGGGATTTCACCAAAGGGTGCGGTCCTTTTTTAACTTTCGGATTGCCTATGTCAAAAAGAGATTATTACGAAGTCCTTGGGGTATCTAAAGATGCCAGCCCTGAAGAGCTCAAAAGAGCGTATAAAAAAATGGCGATCAAATACCATCCCGATAAAAATCCGGGAAATAAAGAAGCTGAAGACAAGTTCAAAGAAGCTGCTGAAGCCTATGATGTCCTTTCTGATTCTCAGAAAAAAGCCAACTACGATCGTTTCGGACATGATGCTCCCGGTGGGGGTTTTGGCGGGGGTGGTGCAGGCTTTGGGGGGTTTGAAGACATCTTCAGACACTTTGGCGACATCTTTGGTGACTTCGGTGGAGGCGGTCGTAGCCGTGGGCGCAGTGGCCCTCCCCCAGGACAAGATCTTCAGATTCGCATTCCTCTCAACTTAAAAGAAATCGCCGAAGGGGTTGAGAAAACCGTTAAAATCAAACGCTATCGCAAATGTGCAACTTGTGCAGGTGAAGGAGGCAGCGATCCTGAGACCTGTGGAACCTGTCGAGGAACAGGGCAGGTGCGCCAAGTAACCCAATCCTTATTTGGGCAGATGGTGAATGTCGCAGCCTGTTCTGCTTGTAACGGATCGGGCAAAACCTTTCGCAAAGCCTGTCATAGCTGTCATGGAGAAGGTCGCCAACGCGAAGAAAACACCATTAAGATCAAAATACCCGCAGGAGTGGCCGAAGGAAATTACCTCACTTTACGCGGTGAAGGTGATGTGGGCCGACGCGGTGGTGCCGCTGGTGATCTCATTGCGGTGATTACCGAAAAGCAAGACGACTTTTTTATCCGCGACGGAAGAGATGTTCGTTGTCAGGTACAAGTTCCAGTCACGAAACTTGTTTTAGGAGGAAGCATTCGCGTGCCTACGCTATACGAAGACATCAATCTAAAAATTGCCGCAGGAACTCAACCTGGCAAGGTTTTTAGGGTGCGCGAAAAGGGCTTGCCTGAAGTGAATCGCATTCATGTCGTCGGTGATTTTTACGTTGAAATTCAGGCTAAAATCCCCGAATCCATTACTGGGCGCGAAAAAACTCTTTTTGAAGAACTCGCAGAGATCCAATCAGGGCGCGAAGAAAAAGAAGAGAAATCATTCTTTGATTCAATCAAAGGTCTATTCACTTAACCAGAAGCAATGGGGTCTAACCAATGGAAATTCTCTTTGCCGATGCCGATTTAACGACTGTCAATGACGTGATTGAGGCTTGGTCTCTCGACCAAGCCAGTCTGCACACCGTTTCTTCAGCTCGCGAATTGGGTGCCATTACGCAAACCCATCGATTTAGCGCCATTTTTTTAAGCACAAACCTCTGGGATTTAAACGGCTTAGAAAGTTTGTCTTATCTACTTGAAAATCAACCTCAAGCTGAATTAATCCTGCTGTGCGAACCTTCTGAAAGAGCAAAAGCCGAACAAGCTCTTAAGCGAGGTGCTTCAAGTTTTTTACTCAAGCCGGTTTCGATTGAAGTTTTAGAAAATGCCGCACGCAAGACTTTGAGTCGTTTGCAGCAACGCAAAAATCATCGCGAATTAGAAGACAACTTGTTAGAGGATCTCTTGGGTAAATCCCCTGAGATGAAAAAGATTTTAAAGCTCGTTCACAAGCTCGCCCCTTCTACCTCAACAGTGATGATCACTGGGGAATCAGGCAGCGGCAAAGAATTTTTTGCCAATATTATTCACCGATTTTCTAATCGCGCTGAGCGCCCATTTATTGCAGTCAACTGTGGAGCCATTCCTGAAAACATTGTCGAGTCTGAACTCTTTGGCGCCGTCAAAGGCGCTTTTACGGGGGCTGTGCAAAATAAAAAGGGACTTTTTGAAGAGGCCGATACAGGAACTCTTTTTTTAGATGAGGTGGGCGAATTGCCCATGCAAACTCAAGTTAAACTTTTAAGATTTTTAGAGAATCGAGAGATTCGACGCGTAGGAGATACCGAAAATCGCAAGATTGATGTGCGCATCATTTGCGCAACCAATCGCAATATGCATGAGATGGTTAAAGAAGGTTCTTTCAGAGAAGATCTTTACTTTCGCCTTAATACATTTCAACTGCACTTACCCCCTCTACGCGAACGCAAGGCTACAATTCCCAACCTAACAAAATTCTTTTTAGGCCGTTTTAATCGAGAGATGGATCGCAATATTCACAACATTGATACAGCTGCTCAAATGGCACTGGCTGCCTATGATTACCCAGGTAACGTACGAGAACTTTCTAACATTATTGAGCACGCTGTTGTTCTTTCAGAAGAAAGTATCATACGACTTGAAGACTTGCCCGAAAAACTCTGGAAGCCCGCTTCGTCTAGCCAATACAAAGCGCTACCCTCGCAAAGTGGGGTCGATATCAGAGAAGATGGCGATATCGAAACCTTAGCTGAAGTTGAGAAAAAACATATTATCTACGCTCTCGAAAAACTCGGCAACAACCAAACTGAAGTCGCTAAAAAGTTAGGGATCTCAAGATCTACACTATGGCGTAAACTGCAAGAACACAAACTGGGGTAAATAAAAGACAGCTCTGAAAATTCCTTTATCAATGGAAAATATTCAAAATGAGTTTTTAGACGTGTCTTAAAGTCAAAGCTAAGTTACCTATCCTATCTGTGACTCGTCTAATGGGTGGGAAGACCCTCCACCCGCGTAAAAAGGCGGGGGATTACCTTTCACTGATACAAATCCCCCCCCCTTCAAACTCATTTGATTATTTCATTTACTGATCTTTGTGAAGAAACTTGTGCCCCCAGTGATGTGGGGGTAAAAAAAAGACCACCCTTTAGGTGGTCTCTTTATCTTACTGTTCTGATGAATCACCCAATAGCCAGGAGGGGAGCAATGATGATAGGGTAAGAAGGGCGAAAGGGTGATTCATCAGAACAGTCACACTCACTCAGTTGGATCATCAATTAGCTTAGGAGGGGAGCAATGATGATAGGGTAGAAAGAGCCAGACTGATGATCCAACTGAGTGTCGCGTCTTTCTTATTCAAAATATACCAAGGCTTGCAAAATAGTCAAACTGA
>JBNKYI010000185.1:0-5732 GCA_050300815.1 Fibrobacterales bacterium | reverse complement strand
TCATTGTTATCTGACTTTGGTCAAAATAGTGAGATCCCAAAACCCCGAGAGACATAAAGATAATGGTATAGAGCAATCCGATTAGACCTTGCCTCATGGGGTGCAATAAAAAGAAATAACCCGCAGGAAAAATCAAAAAATGAGTGTGGGGAGAACTCAATCCGTGACTAAACATCATATTGATTGAAATGGTGGTTAGCAAGAATAGAATGTAACCGTGCTCGAGAATGATGGTGGGAATCATTGTGCGCACTAAAGAGAAAAAGAGCAAGCTAAACAAAGGAAAAGCCAAAGCCATTAAGGCGCCGAGCAAATAACCGTCGACGAGATAATGCCAGCCATTAATAAACCCAAAACAGCCGACAAAAAGTAAAGTGGCGAAAAAAAGCCCAATGCGATCAAAGTGGTCTTGAGTGCGCAGGCGCCGAACAGGAGTCCACCAGAGAATAAACTTGAGGAAAAGCTCGGTAATTCTAAAAGAAACCTTTTGAGACATATTTTCCAAAAGTATAACCAAATGAGAGATTTGGGGACAAGAATTATATTTGCCCTATGATTCTAACACGACAGTTTGAAGAGGTTCTCCCGCTCTTACAACGAGGAGAGATTGGGGCGATTCCCACAGAGACCGTTTACGGCCTAGCGGGCAACGCTTTAAACGGCGAGGCGGTGGCTAAAATTTTCGAAGCAAAAAACCGCCCTCATTTTGATCCCTTGATTTGCCATGTGGGATCAATTGAGCAGATCGCCAAATACACGCTTGACTTTCCTGATATTTTAAAAAAGTTGGCCGAGAAATATTGGCCGGGTCCATTAACGCTTTTGCTGCCTAAGAATTCGCTGCTCCCCGATCTAGTGACTTCGGGCAGTTCTCTAGTGGCCTTTCGCATTCCGGCGCACGAAATAACTCGCAAGCTTCTCAACGCGCTCGATTTTCCGCTGGCGGCACCCAGCGCGAATCCCTTTGGCTATATCAGCCCGACTCGCGCCGAGCACGTTGCCGAGCAACTCGGAGACCGCATCTCTTTTATTCTCGACGGGGGCCCCTGTGCAGTGGGAATTGAGTCGACGATTGTTGGTCTCGAAGAGGACGAGGTTTTTATTTACCGCCAAGGGGGAATTTCTCAAGAGCAAATCAGTGCGCTCACGGGCCCATTAAATCAAAAACTTTCGTTAGAACACCCCGAGCTGTTGCGAGGAGCACCGAGTTCTCCGGGGCTTTTAAAAAGTCATTACGCCCCGCGCAAGCCTCTGTATTTGGGGCAAATTGAAAAGATGCTCCCCCATTTTGACCCTCGGCGCATCGGAGTGCTCACCTATCGCCGCTTGGTGAAAGGCGTCGATCGCGAACGTCAATTGATGCTTTCTATTCAAGGGGATTTGCGCGAAGCGGCAACTCGTTTGTTTGAGTGTATGCGCGAATTAGACAAACGAGAAGATGTCGATTTTATCCTTGCCGAAAAGGTTCCGTCTTTTGGTTTGGGATTGGGAATTAACGATCGTTTGCAAAGAGCGGCCGTCAAAGATTAACGATTGAATCAGCCGACGCGCAGGGCGCCTTTTTCGATCCCTTCAAAAGCTCTAACTCTAAAAGTCGAGTGGGGATATTCGACTTTTATTTTTTGAAAGATGTGCTCAGCAATGAGTTCGACAGTGGTGTCTGTGTCAAAGAGATCGCAGATTTCTTTTTTAATGACCAGTTCAAAGGGGCCTTGATTGCCCTCATAACAAAATTCAAAATACGTTTCGCCGTTGATTGATTGTTCGCCCTTGAGATCTTCTCGAGTGCCGAGATAAATGTCTTGCCACTTGGCGGCCCATTGCTTTTCTAGGGCGAAATCCCGCTGCTCGTCTCGAAAAATTTCAATGCGAGAGCGATGACCATGAGCCATGCGCTGACAGTTGCCGTAGTGTTTTTTGAGCCCGTGTGAGTAGTGGTAGTAAGCAGAGCCATTCATTTCTTCGAGGCGCAGACGCAGCTCTACTTTTTCAACATTATCGGGAACAACCTCTATCAGCTGGCCTTCGAGATAGCCCTGCAAATGCACTTCGTCGATGATTTCAGTATCGATCAAACAAAGGCCTTGGGTGGGGCAGCGATAACGAATGAAATGCCCGTTGTCAGCGGTGTATTCGAGTTCGCTAAAATCTTCTTTTTGGCGAAGGCTTAAGCGAGGATCGCGCAAGGGCACGAGCAAGGCGTGATCTGCAGTGTCGTCGATGCGCCCCTTAATGGCTTTTTTGGCGTAACTGAAGTCAAACACAACGCCTTCGCCATCGAGTTTGCCGCTGAGTGTGAGGTCGGCAAGCCAGCTTTCTCCGACTAAGCCACGGCTAGGGTGCAAATAAGAACAATCAATAACGGTGAGTCCGTTTACAAATAAGTGGGTCATAGTTCCCTTACTGAATCACAATAAAAACCAATTTTTGAGCGATTTGCTCTTAACGCCCTTAAGATAGGAACCTTCTTGTCAACGGCAAATGGAAGTCGAGCAAAAGAAAGGCCATTTAACCAAAGGAACGATTTACCGTTGATTTGAAATATCACTCGCGATTAAATTCGAGGCGCTTTCCCCGAATCTCTCGACAAACCGATTGCCCATCCCAAGCGAGTTGACCGTTGATCCAAGTCTGGGCGACAAAGGCGCTAAATTCGGTGCCGTCAAAGGGTGACCATCCGCATTTATACAAGTTGTTGGCGGGGCCTGGAGTCCAAGGGTGTTGGGGGTCGACAACGACCAAGTCGGCAAAATAACCTTCTCTCAAAAACCCTCGGTCTTTGATTTGATACACCGTGGCGGGATTGTGACAGGCTTTTCTGACCAGCGTCTCAACAGGAAGCCAGCCCTCGTGAGCAAACTCGAAAAGGGTGGTGAGGGCGTGTTGCACAAGGGGCCCTCCTGAAGGGGCCTTGGTATAGAGTTCTTTTTTTTCTTCGAGAGTGTGAGGAGCGTGGTCGGTAGCGATAATATCGAGGCGATCTTCGAGCAGCGCCCTGCGCAGCGCGGCACGGTCATTGGCCGTTTTAACAGCGGGATTCCATTTAATATGGGTGCCCTTGGTCTCGTAGTCTTCATCGTTAAAATACAGATGGTGTACACAAACCTCTGCGGTGATTTGCTTGCCTTCGACGGGGCCACGAGCAAAGAGTTCCATCTCGCGAGCAGTTGTTAAGTGAAGGACGTGCAAGCGCGCACCTGTTTTTTGGGCGAGCTCAACGGCGAGCGAAGACGAGAGATAGCAGGCGTCTGCAGAGCGAATTTGCCCGTGATAACGCATAGGAATATCATCGCCGTAAATCTCTTGAAATTTCTTTTGATTCGCGTTGATGGTGGGTGTATCTTCACAATGGGTAGCGATGAGCATTGGGCTTTGCGAGAAGTGAGCTTCGAGAACCTTGGGGTCGTCGACGAGCATATTTCCCGTAGAGGCCCCCATAAAAATCTTAAGACCGCACACCTGAGTGGAATCTACTTTTTGAACTTCATCTAGATTGTCGTTAGAGGCTCCCATATAAAAGCTGTAATTCGCCAGTGATTTTTGTGCACCGAGCGCGAATTTGGCTTCAAGGGCTTCAACTGTGGTGGTTGGCGGCGAAGTGTTGGGCATTTCCATGAACGAGGTGATTCCCCCTGCCAGCGCGGCAGCGCTTTCAGTAGAAATTTCTCCTTTGTGGGTGAGACCGGGCTCGCGAAAATGCACTTGATCGTCAATCATTCCGGGAATCAGATACTTGCCGTTGAGATCAATAACTTGGGCCGTGGCTTCAGAAAGATTTGATCCAATTCTTTCAATGCGCTCTCCAACGACTAGTAAATCCCCTTGAAAGGTCTTCTCTTCGTTGATCAAGGTGGCATTTTTAAAAAGGATCTTCTTCATAAAACCTCTCTGTTTGCAAAGTGCGACACATCTGCATTTGTGTATTAAAAGGATCTCTAAAAATGGATCGACAAAAGATGTCGAACTCAAAATTCGCAGAGCTCCTTCCAATTTAGGATATTTCTAAACGGGCTTATCCATTTGCAAATAAATTTTGTTTTTCGCATAGCCTTTCTACCTTCCTGTCAGTAAAACCTGTTCTTTCTTACATTTGAGAAAGGCATCAGTGGTTGCGGTGAATTTAGGGGGTTTGCCGTTGAAAGGACGACGTATGATTGTGAATGAAGTGTTGCGGGCTCCCCAAAACTTTAAACTGAGACCGGGCAAGCTCGGCGAGGCAGTGGTCGATTCTCCTCTTAAGACCTTTTATACCGAAGACAGCGAAGAGATCTTGATCTCTGCAGAATGGAAGTTTATTCAAGAACAATTTGCCCAAGGGATTAAACCGGCGAGTTTTGAAAAGGCCGGGCCCCGTTCTCATATCTATCATCCCCCCTTTTCGACTCGGGCGGCAATTGTGACGTGCGGGGGTTTGTGCCCCGGGCTAAATGGGGTGATCAAGGGAGTGGTCGAAACGCTTTATAGTGATTATCAAGTCAATGATGTTTTTGGAATTCCCTATGGATACCTCGGGTTGACGCCGGCTTCTCCGGCAAAGCCCATGCGACTTGATCCCGAAATTGTCGATACGATTCACGAGCAAGGGGGCTCGATACTCGGCTCGAGTCGAGGGCCGCAAGATCCCAAAGTCATGGTAGATACTTTGGTGAATATGCGCATTAATCTCTTGTTTTGCATTGGCGGCGATGGCACTTTGCGCGGGGCCCATGACATTGCCGAAGAAGTGAAGCAACGCGGCTTAGATATTTCGGTAATCGGAATCCCCAAAACCATTGACAACGATCTCAACTTTGTAGGTCGCACCTTTGGATTTGAGACGGCGGTTTATCACAGCAGTGATATTATCACTTGCGCGCACATGGAGGCAAAATCCCATTTTAACGGCCTGGGGCTTGTTAAGTTGATGGGGCGGGATTCGGGTTTTATTGCGGCTCACGCCTGCCTAGCCAATACGGTGGTCAATTTTTGTTTGATTCCTGAAATGCCTGTGACTCTTGAGGGAGAAAAGGGATTGCTCGCGATGCTAGAGCGTCGTTTTAAAAGCAAAGATCACGCGGTGATTGTAGTGGCCGAAGGAGCAGGGCAAAATTTGATGGAAGGCCCCGAAGAAGTCGATGCTTCAGGAAATATTCTCAAAAAAGACATTGGCGAATTTCTCCACCGCAAGATTCAAGAGCACTTCAAAGAAATTGGTGTAGAGGTGAATATCAAATATTTTGATCCCTCTTATCTCATTCGTTCGGTGCCCGCTAAGGGCACTGACGCTATTTTTTGTCATTTGCTGGCTGAGATGGCTGTACACGCGGGAATGGCGGGTAAAACGGATCTGGTCATCGGCCAGCTCAATCGTCAGTTCATTCATGTTCCCATCGAATTGGCCACTCGCGAACGTCAAAAAATTGACATCAAAGACTACTTTTGGAAGGCGGTGTTGAGTTCAACCCAGCAAGAAGCCTATTATCGAGGAGACTGAATGAACGTAGCTGATTTTTTCGCCAATCTTAACTTGAGTCCCGCTGAGGCGAGGCTTCTGGTATCTTCTGTTTTTATGTCTAATTTGCTGACAGACGATGAAGAAGAGAGCCCTCACCGAGAGCTGGCAGATTCTTGGGATGTCTTATTGGTTAAGGTTTTGCAAGCGGCCGCGGCCTCAAAACTGTATAATACCGAAGATCCTGAAGAAATATTAGTCGATGAGCTCAACGAAAACGAAGATCTCGAAGGTTTGATGA
>JBNKYI010000184.1:0-5761 GCA_050300815.1 Fibrobacterales bacterium | reverse complement strand
ACGTTGAGGTCCAGCTGGTATCTGAGCTCCTCCATGAAGACCGTCAGGCTGTCCCTGTCCGAACCGCTCACGTTCTCGAAGTCGATGGAGCATCGAATAACAGCGTCGAAAATGTGCGTAGCCTAATCGACCAAGTTCAATATGCGCCGATGAATGGCAAATACCGCATCATCATCATCGACGAAGTGCACATGCTGACCAAATCTGCCTTTAACGCTTTGCTCAAAACTCTCGAAGAACCTCCGGCTCACGCCGTCTTTATATTCGCGACGACCGAGGCAAATAAGGTTCCTCAAACCATTCTCTCTCGCATTCAGCGCTTCGACTTTCGGCGCATCGGTCCTCGACAAATCATCGAGAGACTGAGCTTCATCTGCGCACAAGAGGGAATTGTTCACGATGAGGATTCTCTTTATCTTATCGCCGAACAAGGCGATGGAAGTATGCGCGACGCTCTGACTCTTTTTGATCAGGTTTATGCCTTCGCCGGAAAAAACTTTGAGATTCAGCAGGTGAGAGAAATTTTAGGTATCCCCTCAGCTGAAACTTATGGTGAGTTGCTTGACGCCATTCGCTTACACGACCCCGCTAAGGCCCTTTCTTTTGTAACGACGCTCAATGAAAAGGGGTTTGAGGTCAATGACTTTACCGAGGGATTGATTAAATACCTTCGCAATCTCTTTGTGGTTAAAACAGGGGGAGAAAAGAATTCGGGACTGGGATTGAACCCCACGGATCTCACCCAACTGGAATCACTCGCCGAAGGTTTTGAGCCCGGAGATATTTTGCGCCTCTCGCGCATGGCTTCTGATTTGCTCAATCAATTGAAAGCCTCTCCTTTTCCTTCTGTCGCACTTGAAATGACACTGGCTCGCATGGCTTATCTCGACCGCATTGCCAATTTGCAAAAGCTTCTGCAAATGGCAGGATTGAGCGAGGGTGCTGAAAAAAAAAAGCCTTAAGCCCTGAGAACAGTGTTGCCCCCACCATTGCTCAAAGGGCTATCCGCCAAAGTCAACTTCGTTACAATACTCTTGAAATTCAAACCTCATGGAAGGTTATTCTCAATGACTTCAATCAGTTTGAGCCTCTCGTTTCTGCGTGGATCGATGGGACTCAAATCAAGCGAACCGTTTTAGCCGATCAGCAGACTTTGTTTGAAATTGTCTATCCCGCCTATTTAAATCATCAGTACAACTATCTCGATAGCAATCCCGAAATATTAGAGCGCTTTAAGAAGTATTTTAGCGTCATCGTCGAAGAACCTCATGAAATTAAAATCTCTTTAGATCACAATCAGCTTGAAGTCGAGGGAACAGAAGAGACCCCCCTTGATTTAATGGCTTTTCAGCAGCGCCCAGAGCACGCTTACCAAAAAGATATCGAAAGAGAGCCTTTGCTCGAAGTGCTCGATTCAATTTTTAAATTTCAATTTATAGGATCTCAGAAAATACGAGAAAAACAGAAAGTAGAGGCCCCCGATGAATATGCAGAAGATGCTTAAAGAAATGCAAAAGATGCAGGGCAAGATTGCCCGCGCACAACAAGAGCTCGAAGCGCAAAACTTTGAAGCCGAAGCCGGTGGTGGCATGGTAAAAATTGCGATTAACGGAACGGGTAAAGTCACTCAAATTTCGTTGAAGCCCGAAGCGGTTGACCCCGATGACATCGAGGCCCTCGAAGATTTATTGCTGGCAGCATTTAACTCGGCAATTGATAAAAAAGATGCCACAACCCAAGAAACGATGGGGGGAATCACAGGGGGAATGAAAATTCCAGGCATGTGATTTCGCATCCAAAAGCAAAATGCTTTTATCTCAATATGTCGAGCTCAGATTCTACCTGAGTTCGACATATTTTTTAGCAGACACTCTATAATCAACTCACCAAGCACCAGCAAGTTGTAGGGCTTCGACCATACCTTTAATTTCAACAGGTTTGAATAATAACGCGTGAGCTCCCAAATCCGCAATCTTTTCTAGATCGGCAATGTTCATTCGATTCGTCAGTAAAATTACTTTGAAGTTTTCGTGATTCCGCTTTGCCTTGAATGCCCTTAAAAAATTTTCTCCTGACAAACTTTTATGAGAAATCGAATAAATGATAACTCCATCGCTTTCTTCAGACATTTTATCCAGACAATTAAAGGGAGTCAGATTGACAAGAAGATTACTAAAGCCCATCTGATCTAGCATATTTCCTATCAATTTTTTCAAAATGAAATTCTCTTCAACAATAAAAATAGGCATTGTTTTAGAATGTCTTAATTTGTCTAACTTTTCTTTCAGCTCTTTGGCATCTTCAATTGTCTTTATTTCTTCTATCATCAAATCCCCGTCAAAGCTCTGTTATTGGCATCAAATACGATACTCTTAGGGCCATCCATTTCTTCGACAATGCGTTCAAAACAATGAGGGGCTCGCACATCCACATTCCCCAAAATCTTCTTAAATACCTTGATAAAAATCTTATCTGTAGGTGAAGTGCTAACCTTGCATTTTTCAATATTTTCTGAAATTTTTTCACAGACTTTTATGTTTTTTTCCAACTGCTCAATATCCCCATTAAGATCTCCCTTTAACTTTTTATCCAAACGATTCGAATCTAATGAGGGTTTATACTTCAAATAAACTTCATTTATTTTCTTTAGAATCTGGTCTTGCAGTTCACTTAATTTTTCTTCTCTAAAATTAAATCCTATGCGCACTTCTGTTTTTTTTGAAAGCTCAGAACCCAAGGTGTTGCTCTGAATATTTTTCAACGTCGTCACTCTTCCTCCAACGATACCTTCACCGGCATAGACCTGCCCCAAGCAGTTCACGCTTGAATGCAAAATATCTTTTGAAACATGCAACTCATTATTCACCTCAACATCAGCGTGCTGCAAGGTGTGCGCCTGAATGTTTGTTTTCGCCACGACCTTCGCCAAGGGGTGCCCAAAAACTCCTCCGTATATGGTAATCGCTCCTTTGGCCACCAGTTTCGTTCCGTGAAAAGCACCGTAAATTTTAACATCTCCACCCGATACGACTTCATACCCTTCGCAGACATCTCCGTAAATCACCACGCTATATTGACTGTCTATGTTGCCTGTTTTCAAATCAACATCGGTGTCGATCACCAAACTTTCTTCAACAGAAAGTTGTCCATTTTCAAATTTGGGAACACCTCCATTTTTAGCAAACAAAAGATTACTTTCTTGCTCCATCCCCTTACCAATTGTCATATCTAGGGGTTTTCCATTTTTCGCTTCAATATCGAGACCAAAAATATCTTTACCCGCCACCCCCATCGTGTGGTGAAAGATTACTGCGATTAAATCTCCTGGATGAACAGGCAATCGCTTCATTGAATTTTTGTAATCAATTTTACCATCAACCACGACCGGAAGGTATTTGGTTTCTGCCGAAACATCTACCTTAAATTTGATTTCTCCATCTCGACCGTGCTTCGGAGCAATTCCTCGGGCAACAACATATTCCTTTTCGGGGTCTGAATTTTTGTCTGATATGATTTTATCGACCAGTTTTAAATCAAGAGGTACCTGAATGCCCATGGCATCAGCTAACATTTCTATCTCTGCAGGAGAATCATAACCCTCTTCTTTTGTGCTCACGAGCAGGCACTCAATCTGATCCTCCGAAACTTTTAACGTCCACATGCAAGTTCACCTCCGACCTTATTTTACCATAAATCTGAAATTTGTAAAGTCTGTAGCAATCCTTTGAATTCTACGGGTTTAAACAAAAAGCCATGCACTCCTAACTCTCCTATTTTTTCCATTTCAGATACCGATAAGGGATTGCTGATGAAAATGATTTTAACCGGTTTGTCCTTTTTAAACTCATTGAATTTTCGTATAAATTTGATTCCATCAAGCTCTTCATTGGTAATTGAATACATCACCAAGGTCGGCTCAGAAGCTGACCTTAAAGCTTCGAGAGTTCTCATGGCATTTAGATTAATTTCGACATTGACAAAACCCATCTGAGTCAACAAATTCTTAATTAATTTCTTTAAAATAAAATTCGCATCGACAATATAAATTGGCAAACTCTTATCTCTACGTAATCCAACGAGTTGATATCGCAAATCTTTGAGATCAGATAATGTCTGAATTTTCTTATCGGACGAGTTCAAAGGTTCTTTCCTCCAAATTTGCCCTATAAAGAGACTGCCCGATTTCCATTTCTCCAAATTCCATAAAACAATGGGGGGCCCTAAACTGAACATCCATATTCACCCCCTCAAGTACCTTAATCATAGGAGCCTGCTTCAACTCCATTTTTGTTTTCCACTGCAAAACTTTTGCATCAATTTTTTCAACACGAGCAATCATTTCATCGATCTTCTCGATATCTTTCTCTAATTTTTCTTTATACTCTTTAGGCAATATGCCATTGACCATCGCACTTCGATAAAAATCTTTAATCGTTTGAGCCTCTTCCATCATATTCATTCTCTGCACCATCATATTTTCAAGCTCGAAGTGCACTCCCACTCCAATTTGAGTTACGCCCGAAAGCTCTGATCCCAATTTTCTAGCGACGACTTCTTTTAGCGCTTTAACCTCGCCCCCCATAATCGAACCATTGCAATGAACAGAATCTAAAGAGAACACCCGACTGTGTATACAATCTTTAGTAATCATTATCGCCTCTTTTGCTTCGAGTTGAGCATTGTTTGCAAACAGCGTTTCTATGCGCCCCTCTGCACAAACCGTTGATTTGTCTTTGCCCCCGACTCCTCCTGTAATCAACACGTGACCTTTCGCCCGCACGCTAACCCCAAAAAAAGATCCATATATGTAAACATCACCTTCAGACTCTACCTCGAAACCCTCATCGACATTGCCATCAATCACAACAGTGTGAGCCGATCTGATATTGCCACTGGCCATGTTCACTCCCCCCTCAATGCGCAGTGTTTCGTCAACGGTCAAAACGCCCTTAAGCCATCGAGGCACGCCTCCGCGAGTCGCAAGAAATTCATTCTTTCTTTGCTCAATCCCATCGCCAAAACGCACTTGTATTTCTTTACCATCTTCGGCAGGCAAAGAACGCCCCAAAAGATCTAAGCCACTTACACCCTTAGTCGCATTGACCCAAATGGCAACTTGGTCTCCTTTTTTCACTGTCGTTCGCTTCATCGCATTTTTATAATCGACCCGTTCATTATCTGATTCGGGGATAAAGCGAGCCTTGGCCGACACATCAACCTTAAACTTCAATTCGCCATCTCGTCCTCTTTGTGGAGCATTTCCCTGAGCAATAATTGTGCGCTCGGGATCTTTTTCTTCATCAATTATTTCTTGAATGAGACCTTCGTTGAGGCGAACGGTAATTCCTTGAGCCTCGGCCATCATCTGAATTTCTTCATAGGTCGAGTAGCCCTCATTATGAAAAGCCTTCACGAGGTAGCATGTCAAAAAATCCTCTGAAACCTCTATGGTGTACAGCAAAATGATCCCCTTAAACACAGGGTTCTCTTCGTTTTATCTCGAAAACGCCAAAATTCTTTAGATGGATTCTACTGTAGATTCAATAGAAATTCAATGAGATATGTGAAGAAATAGATTTAAGGACACTTCTAAAAAGTGTAACTTGACCCCTTATTGTGAAACAGACCTCAGAGACACCTCAGAGGTACCTCTGAGGTGTCTCTGAGGTGTCTCTGAGGGGTACAATTCTTCAAATTTCACTGCAACCCCGATGTTTCTGCGTCGGCGCCGGCCGAGGGTTGCTGAACTGTGCAAAAGCAC
>JBNKYI010000183.1:0-5766 GCA_050300815.1 Fibrobacterales bacterium | reverse complement strand
TTTTCTATGATCTGTTTTGATTTAAATCCTTGTTGATGTTTAAATTTAGTTTCTGGCTCATTGAAAATTTTCAGCCATTTTGATGAAAACCGCAAGAGCTGCAAATATATGCATTTCTATTATCCAAAAATAAAATAAAATCACACCTATATCTTATTGAAAAACAATGAATTAAGCCAAGGAGGTTTTATGCCTTTTGATAAATTCTCCAAAACGGATTACCGAAATTGGCCTGAGTAGTAATACAAAAATGAATTAAAGCGTGTCTATGAACAACAAATTAGTCGCACGCGCTTACTCTGATGAGATAGACTTCGCATTTGAGCCCAAAATGCCCAATTAAAGAATTGGCATGCTTCTCGCTTTCTTTCATTTCAAATGGAGAAAGAACATGCATTTCAAAAATAAAGCGACAAAAATTAACCTTTTAGACTTTAAATCCCCACAGATGCGGGCCTTCCATATGAGCTGGTTTGCCTTCTTCTTGTGTTTCTTTGCTTGGTTTGGCATTGCCCCCTTGATGAAGGTGGTGAGAGATGAGCTGCACCTCGATAAAGCCCAAATCGGAAATTTGATCATCGGTTCGGTAGCGGCAACGATCTTTTTTCGCTTAATGATCGGGTATCTTTGCGACAAACTGGGGCCGCGCATTACCTACACTTGGCTTCTTTTGCTTGGCTCTTTGCCTGTCATGGCGATTTCGATGTCAAATAGTTATGAGAGCTTTTTGTTTTTTAGAGTCTGCATCGGAGCCATCGGCGCGTCTTTTGTGATCACTCAATATCACACCTCTATTATGTTTGCTCCCAATGTGGTAGGCACTGCCAACGCGACTTCGGCGGGTTGGGGAAACCTAGGTGGCGGCGTTACACAGGTGGCTATGCCCGCTTTGTTTGCCGGAGTAATGGCCATGGGCTTTACCAGCGCGAGCAGTTGGAGGATTTCAATGGTGATCGCCGGAGCCGTTTGTTTTTTGACGGGTATTGCCTATTTCTTTTTCACCCAAGATTCTCCTGAAGGCAATTTTAAAGATTTGAGATCGGCGAATAAAATGCCATCGAAAAAAACAGTAAAAGGTTCTTTTGCTTTGGCCGCTAAAGACTACAAGGTCTGGGTGCTCTTCTTGGTTTATGCCGCTTGTTTTGGGATTGAATTGACTTTGAACAATGTCGCTTCACTTTATTATGTCGATTATTTTAATCTCAACTTGCAAACCGCAGGCTTGATCGCAATGCTTTTCGGCTTAATGAATCTTTTTGCCCGCACGACTGGGGGCTACCTCGGTGATCGTTTTGCCCGCAAGGGAGGTTTGTCGGGTCGCGTGCAGTGGCTTTTCATTATTTTGCTTCTCGAAGGCTTTTCGTTGGTGATCTTTTCACAGATGACGCTGTTGCCTTTGGCGATTACGTCGATGATTATTTTTAGTCTCTGCGTGCAAATGGCCGAAGGTGCGACCTTTTCAGTAGTGCCCTTTGTCAACAAAAAAGCTTTGGGTTCAGTCTCGGGAATTGTCGGCGCGGGCGGCAACGCGGGCGCTGTCTTTGCCGGCTTTTTGTTTAAGGGATCAATGCCTTGGCCTGTCGCCTTTTTGATCTTGGGATGCGCAGTGATTGCCATTTCGTTCACGATTTTATTCATTCGTTTTAAACCCGAAGCAGAGAGCGCTATCGAAGCGACTCCGCAAATGAGTTAGAGTTTGCGACCAACCCTTCCTCCTCCTGCAAAAACGAAACCGTTGGCTTGGCCAGTGGTTTCGTTTTGTGGGTCGCTTTAAACCTTTTCTGTGAATATCAGCCCTAATCCATCGGGTCAGTTGCAATTCTTGTAGCGGCTAAATGGAACACTTTAAAAGAAATATTCGTTTCACCTTAGAGAGAGTTATTTTTATCGACGAATGAAGAAAATCGAGAGGTTCTTCTTCAGAAGATTTGAATTTTGAATGAACTAAGGTGTTTTTATTATGATTCTATCTCAAAACAAAAAGTCTTTTGCTTCTTTTAAAATCACGATGCGAAGAAGTGTTGCCGGATTGCTTTTATTAGGGGGAATTCTGGCAGGGTGCGAAAATCCTGAGGGAGATTCCAAAGTGTTGGCAAAAGTGGGTCGGCGAGAAATCACACAGGCCGAGTGGGACTTTCAAAAAAGTCAAAAGCCCCCTATTCGCCGGGATGAGCTCGCTGAAGGAATGGTCGAAGCACTGGAGTTTAATAAGTACCTACAAAAGATTCAGCTTGCTGAATACGGCCTTTTGAAGGGTTGGGTGAAAAGTGCAGATAGTTTGTTCGCCTTAAACAAACCTCGATTGTTGAGTCAGTTGTTTCACCGCCGCTTAATCGGAGAAAATCAGGGCTTTACCGATGCTGAGCTCAAATCCTTTTACGATGCGCATGTTGAGACGATTGATCCCGAGAATAAGGGCTTTGAGAGCCTTCGACCTCAGGTCGCAATGAGCAAAGCCTTTCCCGATAGCTTACTTGAACAAACTTACCGAGCGAATCCCCAACAATTTTCGGGAGATTCTTCTGAGAGTTATGACAAACACAGGTCGCAAATTTATGGTTACCTTAAAGCTCAGCGTTATAGAGATTTGAGCTTTGCTTATTTTGATTCGCTAAAGACGTTGTATAAAGTAGAGGTGATGAAAGATCCTGAGCCAAATCTCAGAGCGATCTATCAAGCTCATAAAGACGAGTTTAAAACGGCGAAGGCGCTCTATCTTTATCAAGTTTCTACGCAGAGCGATTCGCTATCTGGCCCTATGGGGTGGGTTAAAGTCGGTCACGCTTTTCCTAATGGTTTAGGTTTTTATCAAGAAATACAAGGCTTTTTAGATACAGCGAACGTGGGTGCAAAGAGTTCTTTAATAAAGTTAAACAATGGGGAATATACGCTTCGAGTCGATTCGATCAAAGCTCCTGAGATTAAACCCTTCGACCGTGTCGAGAAGCAATTAGAACTCAAGGTCAAACAAGGTGAGATTTCTGGGGTGTCTCCAGATTATGCGTGGGTGAAAATTCAAGGAAAAGAGGCGATTCGCGAAGCTCAAGTGCAAGCTTTGTTGCAAGAAGCACCTCCTCAAAGACGCCCCAGTCTTAGCAAACAATATCTGCTAGATATTTTAACCAGCTGGGAACTTTTTACTCGAGAAGCCGAAAAGTATCAAGTTGAAAAAATCCCCAGTGTCAAATATAGCTTTCAGGCTTCGTTAGATAATTATCGTTCACAAGATGTCGAAAAGCAGTGGCGTGAGAAGGGATATGAGGTGGATTCCTTGGTGCTTGATTCTCTATACACTTTATATAAAGAGCACTTGGGAAATCAAACCTTTCAAGAAGCTAGACAAGTTTTGGCATTGCTCTATCTCGTACCCGATGTGGCTTGGCAAGTTGAGATGCTCAAAAACTTAGAAAACTATGGGGGTGTATACAGTGAAGATAGCATTGAAAAATACAGAGTTGAGCTATTTAAAAATGTGCAGTTTGCCGAAAAATCAGGAATAGAGATTCGTCAGAAACTGAAGTGGGACAAGGATATGGCCATAGATGTTATCGACGAAAAAATGAAATACTTGGGTTTTGAACCTGTATCAAAAGTGCTGAATTGGGCCAAAGCAAAACGAACTCAAATTGATTCGATAATCAAAGCAGGGGGCGATTTTAAAGTTGTGGATGAGAAAAGAACATCCATACTGTCTGACATACATCTCGCTCTTTATTATTCGACAGAATATCATCCAGAATCCAAAGACTTGAAAGAGGCTTATTACGAATTGGGCCAGACGCTTTATGACCTGAAAAGGTTTAGAGATGCGGCATGGTACTTTGAACGTTTTACGCAGTTATTTCCCGATAGCCCAGAGAGAGAAAAAAGTCTTTTTATGAAGGGATATCTTTATTCAGAACATTTAAAGAAAGATTCGCTTGCGGTGAGAGCTTTTGAAGATTTGCTCAAAAGCTATCCTCAAAGTGAATTTGCTGACGACGCCGATTTCTTAATACGAGATATACGATCGGGTCGTAAGCTTTCGCAAGAATTTCTTAACAGCCTACAAAGCCAGCAACCCGTAGATAAAGTTCCGGGAAAACCTGCAGAGGTTAAATAGGTGGAAAGCTTTTCGCGAAAAAAAGTTTTATTGAAACGACTAGATCCTGCTGGCGAACCCTTGAGGGGGTTCGCTTTATTTTTACACTTTACCATTTTGTCAAAAAACTATAAGCTTTGGCACGTCTTGAATTTCTGTCAAAAGCCCATTTTGGCTTTGTTACATTTAGCACACGCAAATGGAGGTCCGCTTTGCAAAAAACATTTGTCATGATAAAACCTAACGGTGTTCTTAACGCTCTTTCGGGAAAAATCATTTCTCGGTACGAATCTGCGGGGCTCGCCATTCAAGCGATCACCATAAAAAATATCACGAAGTCAGAAGCTGAAGGCTTTTATGCTGAACACAAGGGACGCGAATTTTATGAGCCACTCATCGAATTCATGACCTCGGGTCCGACCTTGCTTATGGTTTTAGGGGGTAACGAAGCAATTCGTGTTGCTCGTGCTATTAATGGGGCAACGAATCCCGAACACGCCGAACCTGGAACCATTCGCTTTGATCACGCTCCCAATACTCGATTAAATGTTGTTCACTCTTCAGACAGTCAAGAAAGCGCAGAACGAGAGATCTCGTTTTGGTTTGATGATAAACAAGTTTTAGAATACAAAATTTCAAAGCATACTGCGATTTAACTCAATCTCCCTAGGAGGTCATTTTATATGTCATGGATCAAATCATACACTCAATCCTCAATAGGCAAAAAGCAACTGATGGCTGTCAGTGGTTTAGCCTGGGCCGGGTTTGTTTTGGGGCACTTCATCGGCAACACCCCGTTGCTATTTGGTGAAGCTAAAGCCGAAGCTTTTAACAAATACGCGCATTTTCTCGCCTCGTTGGGCGGAGCGCTTTACGTTGTCGAGGTCATCTTGCTGCTTTTGTTATGCATGCATTTTGTGCTGGCCTTCAAAACGAGAATAGAAAACAAAAAGGCTCGTCCTATTGGTTATTTAGTGAATGCCAATAGTGGAGACCGCGGCTTTGCTTCTTTTCATATGCCTATCACGGGTGTGCTTATTCTCATTTTCATTATCGTGCATCTCATCACTTTCAAATGGGGAAAGGGCTTTGAAACAGTCATGGTAACCTATGACGGTGTCGAAATGCGAGATTTATATGCTTGCGTCGCCTATTGGTTTAGCCAAGCTTGGTATGCAGTGTTTTATTTGGTTGTGATGGTGGCTTTGGGATTGCATCTCGGGCACGGTGTGGGTTCGGCATTACAAACCTTTGGTTTGAATCACCCTCGCTACAACGGTTTGATCAAAAAAGTGTCTGTGTGTTATGCAATCTTGATTGGCGGTGGTAATGCGGTGATCACTATTGCCATGTTTATTAGAGGAGGTCTTTAATGGATTTCAATAAGCCCGTGAGTCAGGGATCTATTCTCGATTCAAAAGTTCCTGAAGGGGACATTCGAGAACTCTGGACAAAACATAAATTCAATCAAAAACTGGTTAACCCAGCAAACAAACGCAAGTATAAAGTGCTTGTTGTCGGAACGGGTTTGGCTGGGGCCTCTGCCTCTTCTTCGATGGCTGAGATTTAGAACTTTCCATAGTTTTGTACGATTTTGGATATCTGCAGTTGGTAAACATAAGAATTCCAATGTGGACAGAATTGTTTACACATCAACTATGAGGCATGGTATGCCCAATCCACTA
>JBNKYI010000182.1:0-5793 GCA_050300815.1 Fibrobacterales bacterium | reverse complement strand
CGCTAGCTTGCAATAATTCGAACACTGCGTGTCCTCCTCGCAGGGATCCAGGGTATAAAAAAACCTGCCGAAGCAGGTTCTTTTTATACCCCCACCGGACTGACTCGAAAAAGCTAAGGCTTTTTCTCACCCAAGGGCCGTCTAAAGACGGTCATTATTGCGCGCTAGCTTGCAATAATTCGAACACTGCGTGTCCTCCTCGCGGGGATCCAGGGTATAAAAAAACCTGCCGAAGCAGGTTCTTTTTATACCCCCACCGCGACTCGAACACGGATCGGCCCTTTAGGAGAGGGCTGCTCTATCCTGTTGAGCTATGAGGGCAGGATAAGTGAGTGGCACAACGATAAATTTTTAAAACTCATTTTAAAGGAATCATTGCACTCTTCTAAAATTCTTGTTAAAAAGCCTTGCGGCTTCGACCCTGTTGACGGCCTTCAGCATCTTCTTGAACAGAAAAAGTATTTCCCACCGAGCGATTCAAATCAAGATCTGAGCCCGAGCAATCACAGTATTCAGTGGGCGCAAATCTCGCGTTAAAAAGATCGGTAAACGTGTCTAGGCAACCTTCTGGGGCAAGAAGAAGAGTTCCTTTACAAAGGGTTTTATTCACCACCCCACCAGGCACTTTAAATTCGGGATATGTTTTAACCGTATCGTATAACGCCTGCATTGTCTCTAACCAAATCGGCATTGCCGCTTGCCCGCCCGTATGGCCTCGACCCATGGGTCTGTGATTGTCTTGGCCAATCCACACGCCCATGGTGTAGTCGGGGGTGAATCCGATGTACCACGCGTCGGTGTAGTCGTTAGTCGTTCCCGTTTTGCCACCACTGGGAACATGAAAACCGCTGGCCCAAATTTTAGCAGCCGTTCCGCGTACATTCACATCTCTAAGCATGTCCACGAGAATATAAGCCGTCTGAGGAGAAAGCACTTCACGAGCCACTTTGAAATTTTTCTCGACCACTTCGCCGTTTCGGTTTGTTACATCCTGAATTAAATAAGGTTCAATACGAGTTCCTCCGTTGGGAAAAACAGTGTAAGCCGAAGTCATTTCCATCAAGGTTGCTCCCACCGAACCAATAGCCAAAGACGGTACTGCCGCAAATTTTTGTTTCAAGCCAAATTTATTTGCATAATTCACTAGATTATTTAAACCGTAATCCATTGCAACCTGAATCGCCGGAAGATTTTTAGAGCGATAGAGCGCTCGTCGATAGGTCATAAATCCATCAAATTTCTTTTCGTAATTCGCAGGTCGCCAAGATTTCTCAGGGTGCTCAGGATCGGGAATCGTGATCGGCTGGTCATTAACCGAATCTGCAGGTGAGGCGCCATTATCTACCGCCATTGCATAAACAAAAGGCTTAAAGGAAGAGCCTGGCTGACGAGTCGACTGAATTGCTCGATTAAACTTTGACCTTTCAAAATCTTTGCCCCCCACCATCGCAAGCACAGCTCCCGTCTTATTTTCTATGACAATTGCTGCAGTCTGCAAATACTTGTATTGCAAAGAATCGGGATAACGCTTCATCGAATCGGGTCTATGCTTTTCAGGAGCCATGTATATCGAATCAAAAAGAGCGTAAACACTATCCCAATGAGCAACTACAGAATCTAAAGGCATCTTAAATTTTGCCGGCAAATTTAAAAACCGCGCATGGCGATATTTAAGATCATTTTGTAAACTCTCGAGTTGTTTCTGCACCGCCTCTTCTACCGTTCGTTGGATACTTAAATCCATCGTACTGTGAATTTCTAAACCATCAGAATACAGCGAAGATTCGCCGTGTTTCTTCTCCATATGCTTGCGAATTTCTTCTGAAAAATAGGCTCCTGCACTCGATATCGAATCGCGAGTAGGAGTATAGATAGGCTCTTCAATTCCCGAGATGTATTGAGCCTGGTCGATATATCCCTCATTCAGCATCACTTTGAGAATCAAATTGCGCCGTTTTATCGAGGCTTCAGGGTGTCGATCAGGACGCAGGCGTTCAGGTTGCTGAAGCATTCCCGCCAAAGTCGCTGCCTGAGCCGGAGTAATCGAATCTAACGTATTGCCAAAGTATTCTTGCACAGCCGATTGAAAGCCATAGCACCCTGCACCGAGATAAACCTGATTGAGATATTGCTCCATAATTTCTTGTTTAGTGTACGTCTGTTCAATTTTAACAGCAACCATGGCTTCTTTGATTTTACGTCCCAAGCTTCGTTCAGGTGTCAAGAAAAGATTCTTAGCCAATTGCTGCGACAGAGTCGAAGCTCCGCGCAGCTTCGCCTTGTGAAATATCGCATCGATAATTGCTCCGGGAATAGCCCATAAATTCATTCCCCAATGGTCGTTAAAATCTCGATCTTCGGTGGCCATCACCGCTTGAGGCACCAAGGGAGATATGGAATCTATCGGAGTCCAAATTCTTTTTTCAACATAATACTCGTGAACGAGTTCCCCATTGCGATCAAATATTTTTGTGATCAACCGAGGTTCAATTCGCTCAAGTTGGTCGAGTGAAGGCAAATCGTTGCTGTAGTGAAAAAGCAAAGATATTCCACCCGCACCACCCAGCAGAATGGGTATTCCCAAAATGAGAATCCAGAGAAGGCGAACTTTTGTAAGTGAATACCAAGGAGCTGATGAAGTATCAGATTGTTCAGCGCGAAAAATTTTAGCCATGGAACGGGGGTCCGATTTAGGTTCTGTTATTAAATTGAGTATTAAAGATACTTTTTTAGGAGTAAGTTCGTGAAACTTGGATACCATCCCTTCAGCGACAAGAAAAAAAACAAATGGGATATATCCCTCGCTCTGTGCTTAAGTATAGCTCTTCTCACTTCGTGTAGCACCAGTTCCGACTCAACGCCTCCCCGCATTGATTCTATTAGTGCCGATACCCTCTCTATTTTTGACACCCTCTCTCTAAAATTTACCGAATCACTGAGAGAATTTGATTCGACTCATATCAAATATTCTCCCGCTCTGCAATACAAGCAAAAAGACTCGCGCACGCTCTTATTCTGGGGCAACAACACCCACCGCGGACACACCGATCCCGAAATTGCTCCTGTTCTCACGACCTTCTTAGCCGATACCACTTACGAAATCATCTTTGAGAACCTGCAAGACGAATCGGGCAACGAAAGAGAAAAAGACACCGTCTCTTTTCGAACATTTCCCCACCCCGACAGCCAAAGCAACGACGAGGTATCTGCGGCCGACACATTGGGAAGTGACGGTCAATTTTACAACAAAACACCCTATGCCACAGGTCAAACATTTACAGGTGTCTTAGAGGGAAATTACACACTGAACGTCGACAATGTCGACCAATTCGCCCTCGCTATCCATTCGGGATCAAAAGTCAGCCTCTCTCTTTCTGGCTTTAATGACAAGTTAAAACTCATTTTTAAGGGACCTGTTCGCCCGGGCTCGCCCGTTGAAGAGCAAGTCGCCCCCTTTTGGTCTGAGCCCACTGCGGATTATCCCGCCAACCTCAATGCCGTACAGTCAAAAGATAACGGCAAAGAAATTTTTCTTGAGGTCAACATTGACGCTAATCGTCAAGCCATTGGCTTAAGTTCTGAACAGCCGATTGGCACCCCTCTTATTTATTGGATTGAAGTCAAATGGCTCACCAATCCCGCCGACGGAGAAATCAAAATCACACCCTACAAGCTCTTCGTAAAAATTGACGATTCTGATGCAAAATAATCTTGACGCATCATATATTCTTTCTATCATTGGCTCACCACACGCAGATGTGGCCAAATTGGATAAGGCCCCTGACTACGAATCAGGAGATTCCAGGTTCGAGTCCTGGCATCTGCACGAAAAAGATCGCTTCATTGGCGGTCTTTTTTTGTTTCTGAGACTCTATGGCTTTTCTACATTCAAAACATGAATATCAAGCATCTTATTTTTGACATCGAAACCGTTTGCGACGAAGAGCTCATCAGGCAAGTTGTCTATCCTGGTGAAGAATTCTCAGAATCTTGGCAAGCCGTTCACCGTTATCAGACCCAATTGCTCGAAGACAGTGGCGGCAAATCTTCTTTTATTCCTGCGACTTTTCATCTTCCTATATCTGTTGCGGTGGTGGCCATTGAGGCCAATGGCGCCATTGCCCATATCGGCACACTCGATCGTCCCCATTTTCGCCCACATCGTATCACCGATCAATTCTGGCGACTTTGGAAAAAGTATAATTTCCCCCAATTTGTCACATTCAATGGTAGAGGTTTTGACTTGCCAGTGATGGAATTATGCGCCTATCGCTATGGTGTTAACGCCAAAGAATGGTTTGACAGCAACGGCCCCAGTTACAGTCAGCCTCGTAATCGATACAGTCATTCTCACTTTGATCTAATGGATTTTTTCACAAATTTTGGTGCCACTCGTTTTAACGGAGGGCTAAACTTAGCGGCTACACTGATTGGCAAACCTGGCAAACTAGACACCAAAGGTTCAATGGTTCAAGACCTATACGAGGCCAAAGACCTCATTCGCATTGATGACTATTGCGTTTGTGATGCCCTCGACACTTATTTCGTTTTTTTAAGAACCCAAGTCATTAAGGGCGAAATTTCTCTTGAAAAAGAACACGAGTTAGTCTCTTCTGCAAAAAGCACATTACTAGAATATAAAGAGCACTACAACGTTCTCGAAAGGTACCTCGACGAATTTAGATTCTGGCAAGCTCCCAATGAAAAAGACGATGGTTTTTACCATCTCAAAAACTTTAACAAAGAAGGCGTTCATGGCCCGACCTAAGAGTTTTGTGCGCAGTGAGGTCTTGGTTAAAGCGATGAATTGTTTTTGGAATAAAGGCTTTCACGGAACGTCAATGCAAGATTTAGTCTCAGTGACAGGATTAAACCGAGGTTCGCTTTATCATGAGTTTAAAGACAAAGAAGATCTTTATTTACAGGCTTTGCAATACTATCGCGAAGAGCATTTTTTGCCCGCTATACGCCGTTTGCACGACGACTCTCATTGGGAGCAACACCTCATCGACTTACTCAGCAGTGCAACGACTTGCGCCTCAGATTCTAATCCTTTGGGTTGCTTTATCGCCAACTGTTTGGCCGACCAAATAGGGTCGAATCCGGCGATTAACAAAGTTATGTCTGAGACGCTATATCTTATTGAGCTTCACTTAAACACTCTTCTCAGCACGCATCGCGGAGGAGATCACAAAGGTCTCGCAAACTTGATTCTCTCTATCTTATTAGGGCGAAAGCTGTTGCAACGACACCCCGAATTTGCATCGATGCCCCCTCTCGCTGATTTATTGGTGCCCTTATTGAAAAAATGAATTAGTTCTTGACTGATCGTTCAAATATTAGTATTCTTGAACAATCATTCAACTAAACCAAGGACAACTATGAAACACCTAACTGAAGCCGAGTTCGACTCTTTTGTTGCCGAAAATCCTAACGTCGCCATTGACTTTTACGCCGATTGGTGTGGCCCTTGTCGCATGATCGCCCCTATCTGGGAAAAACTTGAAGGCGAATACAGCGAAAAAGTGAAACTCGTAAAAGTGAATGTGGATGAGAACCCTGGCTTGGCCCGCAAATTTCAAGTTTCGTCTATCCCCGCCCTCAAATTTTTAAAAGAAGGCAAGGTAGTCGATGATGTTTTAGGCGCATTACCCGAGCCCGCTCTTCGTCAAAAACTCGATGCTCAATACGCTTAATTTTTGATTTCATTAAACGCAAAAGGGGCTGTCTCATAACGGACAGCCCCTTTTTTCATTTTGTTTACGGTGAATTTCTTTTTACAGTTGGGTTTAA
>JBNKYI010000181.1:0-5818 GCA_050300815.1 Fibrobacterales bacterium | reverse complement strand
GAAAATCATCTGCCCGAAGTAAATGTCACTGAATTGAAAATGGCCCAACGTGAAAGCCTCATTCTCTCTAAAGAAGAAAAAAGCGCGCGCTCTTCTAATAGGTCAGAAATTGATTTTCACCCCGATTTTAACCATCGCGATTTGAATATTAAAAATGCAGTCATTCCTCTATCTCTACCTGATTCCGATAAAATTCAAAAAGAATTTTGGTTACAAATTTTCGGATTCTTTATGGCCCTAATCATTTGTAAAACATCGGGCATTTCTTTTTGGCCTATTTTAACTTGGGTGAATGGATCTTACACCGGGCTTGATGCCGAACCCACTTATTGGCAAACCCTTCTAACTGCTGTATTAATTGGAGCAGGTAGCAAGCCCATCCATTTCTTAATGAACTTTATTTTAGAAAGAAAATTTGTCGCTAAATTAACAAAGTCAAAAGATCAAAAAGTTACGCCTTTAATCGAAATTAAACCCATAAAATCCGACAATCAAAACCATCTCAAATCTATCGAAGAAATCGTTGGATTTGTCTATGATGGCGGTGACCGCCCTGAGCGATTAGAGCACACTCATCTTCGTTCTAAACCCATCGAAAAAATCATCTATCACCACACAGCGATGAATTCAGAGTCTTCTTTTGAAGACATCGTCAAAGAATTTGATCGCAAGGGATGGCTGACGGGTTATCACGCTGTTGTATTTCCCGATGGTAACATTCGAGTGCTCTGTCGCTGGGACCGAGTGGGCAATCACGCTTATGGCTTTAACCAAAGCTCGTTGGGTTTAGCTTTTCACGGCTGTTTCGAAACAAATGCCAAGGTGCCTTTTGCAAACGTTAACGGTAAACTCGGAATTACCAGTCCCACAGCGACACAACTGAACTCAGGTGCTAAGGTTTTAGCTTTATGGATCTTAATGCATGATCTCGATCTGGATTTTAATCGATCCGTTATTCCCCATCGGGCCATTTCGAAAAAGGCCTGCCCAGGAAGCAATTTCCCCTACACCGAATTTCAAAGTTTAATTTCTAAATACGTTAACGAATGGAAAAATTCTTCTGAATTTAAAATCTCTCTTGACGTCTTCAAAAAGTCCCCGAAAGTTTTTGAGGTTTAATTATGAGCGAATCAATCACCTTAGTCACCTATGTCTTTTTCATTTTTTTGATTTTGGCCATTGTCACCGAACGCATGGTAGAAATTCTCATTTCCTTTTTTAAATATTTAGAATACAAAACCCATTTCTATCCCTATTGGAACAAGAGAGCAATCGCATTGAGCAAAAAGCTCTCTACTTTATCCTCATTTCAATTAGAGGGCGACTCTTCAGGAAAGATTGCGCAACTTTTTTTCTGGCAATTTTTGAAATCAACAGTTAGTAGTGACTCTGCTAAGAATTTTAAAATTTCAACGCAACTGGTACGTATGAGATCTATTCAATTTATTTCTCGCGTTTTAACCATCGCCATTGGAATTTTATTGTCGTATGCTTTTTATAGATCAAATCAATCCGTGGATTTAATCACTGTTATTAATGAACGACTGACATTTATTCCCTTAGCCACACTCGAAAAAATGAGTGTGAACTATAAAATATTGATCAGTGGTTTAATCATTGGTACGGGTGTAGAGCCCATCCACAAGATGATTTCAAACTTTGAAAAATCGGCCGATAAAAAGACCAAAGAAGTTAAAAGGGGGTGAAGATTTGTCTTCTCTAATAAACATAGATTTTGGCGATATCGTCATTTTAGTTATAGGGTTAATTTTATTCCTTCTCTTTTTACAAGACTTCAAGCCTCATTCAAAGAGATCTTGGATTACTTTACTTTGCTTGTTTGGTGCCGGTGGATACGTTTGGATTCAACGTCAAAGAAGAAAAGAGCTTCTCAAAGATATTGAGAAAAAAGAAGATGCGATTCGAGCCAAAGAAATCGATTTAACAAAACTCAAAGACGATTCTAAGATCTCTCTCGCAGCCTATCAAAATGCAATAGATGAGTTAAACGCCTATAAACAACAAACGGCAGACTCTATTTTAGAACTTGAAAAAGAGCTGAGTCGCAAACGACAAGAAATCGACGATGAATTTGAAGAGATCCGTCCAGAAGACTTAAGAGATAAAGTCAAAGAATTATTGCGGAGATAAGATGAAAGATTTCAAAACTTTACTTTTTGTGAGTATTCTTTTTTTGTTTACTGCAAATGCATTTGCAGACGACCCTGACTCAATTACCGTCTCTTATGCAGATTACAAAGAGCTCGCCCGTCAACTGGCCCACTGCAAAGACAGTCTAAACTTTGTTCGCAAAAAGATCATTGAAAAAGACTCGCTTATTGCTCATTACGAAAACGCGACCCAAACAGGAGCTATCGCATTAAAAGATCTCAGTCATCTCAAGGCAAAGCAAGAAGAAATTATCAAAGACTATAAAGAGTTGCATAGAGATATTAAAAAGATGATCAACTTAACGCCATCTTTTCAAGTCGAGACCGGAGTAGGAACAATATGGCAAGAAAATCATTTAATTCCCGCAGCGCAAATTGCTCTCTATTACGATCATATAGGAAGCTCTCTTATCGGTACACCACAGTCGATGGGTCTGCTTCTTCACTATCGACTAGGATTTTAAATATTTCTAGAGGTGTCTTTAATTTAAGACCACTAATCGTAAGCTATCGAGCTGAACAGCAAATTCATCAGAGGTTAAAGCGACCTCATCACAATACCCCGCCAATACCTTCAGGCGTTTTCTTACTCGCTCAGGATCTACTTTTTCTAACCCCTTAAGGCGTTGAATCTCTGAACTCAAAATCGTTTGAGCTTGTATCACGACCTCTTCTGCTAGTTTTTTGCCTTGAGTTTTTGCCACTCGCTCTAAGCCTTTGCCAACATTGGGTAATTCATCAAAGAGCATTTCTTCCATCTTCGGTAAGATCGAGCCCGAACCCTCTGTTAAATCAGCCTCTTCGAGATTCGTTAGATATTCGCTCTTTGATTTGCCACTCTTATCAACACAAACTTTAAAATATCGATCGGTAAAAACAGGAGCCAATTGCCATTTGGGATTTTGCGGAGCATCCCAACGGAAGATCCCTTCAAAGAATATTCCTTTGATATCCCCTTTGCCCGTGGCAAATTGAATCTGACCTTCTTTCGAGTCGAGATACATTTCAATCAAGGTCTGAGTGAGGGGGTGATCAATTGTAATGAAAGCAACATCTTCGCGACTCAAAGCAATCTGGCGATCAGCGGTCAGAGTGAGCCCCTCTTCAGGTAAACCTGGTATTTCAGGAACCTTCATCGCCTCTGAAGGAATGGCGATCCACGTGCCGCGCACAATTCCATTTTTTAGTTGCACACCTAAGTGCTCTAAAATTTCAAGAACCAAAGCCATCACTTCAAACTCATCGTCCCAGTCGGCCATTCCCTGCACGAGCTCATTTGCCGCTTTGCGATCAAAAGAGTTAATTTCCATTAGGCGATCTCGCCCTTCTTCAACCTTTTGACGCACTTCAGCAGTGTCTTTCTTAACCTGAGTCAACAACTTGTTTTTTGTTTTTTCAGGATCATCACCAGGATTGAAAATAAAGTGCATCAATTCTTCTTTATAGCGCTCTTGCACAACTTCTACCCCCAACAGAGGTTGTAAAAAAGCATTCAATCCCTTATTATACCACTCAAGCAAACGATGTTGGGGAGTGTCTTCAACATAAGGTACATGAATGTGAATGGTATTCTTTTGACCAATGCGATCCAGTCGGCCTATGCGCTGCTCGAGCAAGCCAGGTTCTAAGGGCAAGTCAAACATAACGATGTGCTTCGCAAACTGAAAATTGCGCCCCTCAGAGCCGATCTCTGAAGCCACCAGCACTTGAGCCCCATCTTCTTGAGCAAACCAAGCCGCGGCTCGGTCTCTGGTAACAATGGGCATGTCTTCAAAAAATACCGCGACATCAATTGTAGTTTGCCGAGCGAATGATTCTTGAATTCCGACCACCGCTTCTCGTGTCGAGCAAAGGCAAAGCACCTTTTCGCCTTTAAGCTTTGTCGTCAGTAGATCGATCAACCAACGCACCTTTTCATCTCGGGGCCAAAGCTGAGTGGTCAGACGTTTCGCCTGTTCTTCTTCGATAAAATCTTTATCGACACAAAGCGATTGATTAAGCTCAAAGTCGACTTTAGAATACTCAATTTCTTCAGAGAGAAATTCATCGGTCATACGACGATAGATTTCATCTTCTTCGATGCGATAGGTAAAAAGCTCTCGACCAGGAAACCCTCCAATGGCTTGGCGGGTATTGCGAATAACCGAACGGCCCGTTCCCAAACTATCTGTTAGATGACGTAGGCAACGATCG
Source organism: Fibrobacterales bacterium (assembly GCA_050300815.1). Taxonomy (GTDB): domain Bacteria; phylum Fibrobacterota; class Fibrobacteria; order Fibrobacterales; family CAWVXU01; genus JBNKYI01. The sequence goes on along the minus strand of JBNKYI010000181.1, from coordinate 1,454 downwards.
GGTTCGAGATTGGCGATCTCGGGTTGCTCTTTTAGCAAGCGAGCTACTTTTGACTGGGCAGGAAGGGCTTTGATTCGAGATCCCCAATCTTTAGGAGTCTTCTCAAGGCTATCTGCGAGATCTCTCAATTCACGAGCGACTTCGCGATAATTGTTATGTTCTTCTTCCCACGTTTTAAAATCGGCAAAGCGCACTGGATCAATCAAATGCAGTCGAGAAAAGTGTGCGCGAAGTTGCAATTGAATGGGCGTTGCGGTTAACAGCAAAAGCCCAGGTGTTTTTCGCGTGAGACTTTTTAAAAATTCGTATTCATAAGAATCTTCACTTTCACCAGGATCTATGCGGTGTGCCTCGTCGACGATCACCAAATCCCAACTGGCTTCTAAGATCTGACGCATGCGGCGCCCTTCACAAAAGACAAAATCGAGATCGGCGATAATTTCATTTTTTAATTCAAAGGGATTTGCATCGGGGTTTGCCTCTTCTAAAGATTCCACATGGTCATCATTAACCATGGTAAACAGTGTGTTAAAGCGGCGATACATTTCGACCATCCACTGATGACTCAACGATTCGGGAGTCAGCACCAAGACTCTTTTCACCTGCCCCGTAAGCTTGAGTCGATGAAAAATCAAACCCGCTTCGATGGTTTTGCCCAAACCGACCTCATCTGAAAGTAAGCGACGAGGAATACGAGGCTCTGCGGTGGCCGTCGCCGCGATGTAGAGTTGATGAGGTATTGCATCAATGCGCGCTCCAACCAAACCGCGCATTAAAGAGCCTTCTATTTTTGACTTGAGCTCAAGAGCTCGGCTGCGCAAATCCCAAGATTCAATGCTTTCTACGGGGCTATTAAACAACTGCTCCATCAGGTCTGCGCTACTTTTTACATCGACAAAAGGCAACTCATTTTCAAGCAAAGACCTTCCCTTACCAAAATAGCGGATCAAGCCTTCTTCGAGTTCAATCTTCGTCACCTTTAAGGTTTTGCCCTCTTCGAGAGTCAACGTTTCACCGACGTCAAAAGCGACTCGTTCGACCGGTGCCCCCTTTTGGCGATAAATGCGTTGTTCGCCCGTGCGAGGAAAGAAAATGGCAAAATTGATTTTGTCTTTGTCGGTCACTTGACCCACACCCAAATCTGGTTCTGCCAAACTTTTGTATCGCTGTCCTTTTACAATACTCATAGATTCTAGTACCCTATGGAAATTCCACTGTTGATGAAATGTGAAGAACCCGTCTCTACCCCTCGGTAAGTGTAACCGACGACAAATAAAGTGCGATCAGATAAAGGAAAGTGCAGACCCGCTGCCCCTTGTTCGAAAAATTCAGAGTTTTTAAGATTATGAATAGTTATGAACATTATATTTGAATTGCAATGTTATTTATGAATGTTAGTTATGATATTCATTTCGAATGACAAAGTTAACAAGAAGAAATTGAAGTTAACTTGA
>JBNKYI010000180.1:0-5833 GCA_050300815.1 Fibrobacterales bacterium | reverse complement strand
AAGGGGCTATCTCAAAACTTTTGAGACAGCCCCCTTTTTCGATATACCATTACTAAAATTAAACAAGGTCTTGAGCGGCTTTAACAATGCCAGCAAAAGAAGCAGCGTCAAGAGCAGCTCCACCGATTAAGCCGCCATCAATATCTTTTTGACCAAGCAAACCAGGAGCATTACCAGGTTTCATTGATCCACCATATTGAATAGAAACCGCTTCAGCAACGTCAGCGCCATAGAGTTTTTCCATAAGGCTGCGCACAAAGGCTTGAGTGTCTTGAGCTTGCTCATCAGTAGCAGTTACACCAGTACCGATTGCCCAAACGGGCTCATAAGCGATCACCGTTTTAAGAGCTTCTTCAGCAGAGATACCTGCATAAGCACCATCAACTTGAGTTTTAAGAACTTCTTCTAATTTGCCACCTTCGCGCTCGGCCAAAGTTTCACCGATACATACGATAGGTACTAAACCAGCAGACAATACTTTTTTGGTTTTTTTGTTTACGGTTTCGTCAGTTTCGCCAAAATAAGTGCGTTGCTCTGAGTGGCCTAAGATCACATACTCAGCACCGATTTCTTTAACCATATCAATTGAGATTTTACCCGTAAAAGCGCCTTGGTCTTCCCAGTGAATATCTTGTACAGCAACTTTAACTGCTGAACCTTTAAGAGCGTCAGCAACTTTAGCAGCAGCTAAATAAGTAGGAGCAACGATGACTTCAACACCATCTTTAGCAGTTACTTCAGCAGCAACCGCTTTAGCCAATTCAACAGATTCTGTAACTGTTTTGTTCATTTTCCAGTTACCTGCGATATAGAATTTTCTGCTCATGTTTATCCTTTAGTTAAATAGGCCTCTTCCCTATTTGATAAGGGAAGGACCTGGGTTTATTAAAACTTGTTTTAAGCTTTTTTCAGCTTATTTATCAGCTATTTTTCAGTAAGAGCAACTACGCCTGGAAGAGCTTTACCTTCTAAGAATTCTAGAGAAGCGCCACCGCCAGTAGAAACGTGTGATACTTTGTCTTCTAAGCCAGCTTTACCGATAGCTGAAGCAGAGTCACCCCCACCAATGATCGTGATTGCGCCTTTGTTAGCAGTTGCATCAGCAAGAGCTTTAGCCACTTCAAAAGTGCCTACGGCAGTTTCAGCGATTTCGAAGATACCCATAGGGCCGTTCCAAAGAACAGTTTGAGCTTCTTTGATGATGCCAGAATAAGTTTTCATGGCGGCGTCACCGATATCTACACCCAAAGTGCCAGGTTGAATCGCAGCAGAATCTACGTTAGAAAGAGCTTCACAAGTCATCGCGCCAAAATCAACTTTAGCAGTCACTTTTGAATCTTCAGGAAGCACTAGTTTATCGCCAGCCGCTTCGATAATTTGTTTGGCAAGTTCGATTTTATCTTCTTCACAAAGTGAGTTACCGATTTCATAACCCATGGCTTTGAAGAAAGTGAAAGCCATGCCGCCACCGATCAAAAGTTTGTCAACTTTAGGAAGCATAGCTTGGATCACGTCAATTTTACCAGAAATTTTTGAACCCCCAATGATGGCTACAAATGGACGTTTAGGAGATTCGATCGCTTCACCCAAGAATTCGAGTTCTTTTTTCATCAAGTAACCCGAAGCGGATTGACCGATGAATTTGGTGATGCCTTCGGTTGAGGCGTGTGCGCGGTGAGCGGTACCGAATGCGTCGTTAACATAAACGTCAGCGTGAGCCGCTAATTTTTTAGCGAACTCAGCGTCGTTGCCTTCTTCTTCAGCATAGAAGCGAAGGTTTTCAAGAACTAAGATTTCACCTTCTGCGAGTGCAGCAACGGCGTCTTCAGCAACTGGGCCAACACAATCAGAAGCCGTTTTAACTTCACAACCCATAAGTTCACCCAAACGAGCAGCTACAGGAGCAAGACGCATGTCTTCGTTTACTTTGCCTTTAGGACGGCCAAGGTGAGACATAAGGATCACTTTAGCACCTTGATCTTTAAGATATTTGATGGTTGGCATAGCGCCCAAAAGGCGAACATCACTATCTACTTTGCCATTTTTAAGAGGCACGTTAAAGTCAACACGGCAAATTACTTTCTTGCCTTTTAAGTCTAAATCTTCAATAAAGAGCTTAGCCATAGTCTATCCTTTGTAATAAGTACGAGTTCTAGAAAAATGTTTCGTCTGGGCAAATCTAAGAAAAATGAAGCATTTTTTAAGACAGTGACGCCTTCTATAAAAGGAAGAATTGATTTTTTGACATTCACTTGACAGCTAGGACAAAATGACACCTTCCCCAACTGACCTCATTGATTAAAAGCAAGTTTGGAATTTTACTATTTCTACATCACTCCATAAGAGAGCAGCGTGTCTGCCACTTTTTTGAAACCCGATATATTGGCTCCCTTAACATAATCAACCCCTGCATCTGTCTGACCATGCTCAGTGCACTGCTCATGGATACGGGTCATGATATTTTGAAGTTTGAGGTCAAGCTCTTCACGGGTCCAGCTGATACGCATTGAATTTTGTGTCATTTCAAGACCACTCACTGCCACACCACCTGCGTTCGAGGCCTTTCCTGGAGCATACAAAAGACCTGCATCTGTAAGGCAATGCACCGCATCAATCGTCGTCGGCATATTTGCGCCTTCGGCGACCATTTGGCAACCATTGCTCACCAGCATTTTTGCTTCTTCAAGCCCTAACTCATTTTGAGTTGCACAAGGCAAAGCAATGTCGCAAGGAAGTCCAAAAGGGGTTTTCCCTTCTAAATACTCTCCCCCAAATTTTTCGGTAAATTCTCGAATTCTCCCACGTCTAATATTTTTTAACTCTTTGACCCAAGCCATCTGCTCTTCGCTCATCCCATCTGGATAATAAATGCTTCCGTTTGAATCTGAAAAGCTCACCACCTTAGCTCCAAGTTGAATCGCCTTTTCGGCAGCGTATTGGGCCACGTTTCCCGACCCTGACACTACGACCCGCTGTCCTTCATAATCCCTACCTCTTGTTTTGAGCATTTCTCTGCCAAAGTAAACTAGGCCATATCCCGTCGCCTCTGTACGGATCAACGAACCGCCAAAATTCAGTCCTTTGCCAGTTAGAATACCCTGAAATTCGCCAGATATTCTTTTGTATTGGCCAAACAAATAAGAAATTTCACGCGCCCCCACTCCAATATCTCCTGCAGGAACATCTTGGTGGGAACCGATGTGCTTATAAAGAGAAAGCATATAAGAATGGCAAAAACGCATCACTTCACTGTCGCTCTTGCCTTTGGGATTAAAATCAGACCCTCCTTTACCCGCCCCCATAGGTAGAGTGGTTAAGGCGTTTTTAAAGATTTGTTCAAAGCCTAAAAACTTAAGTATGCTCAAATTAACCGTTGGATGAAAACGCAATCCACCCTTGTAAGGGCCAATGGCATTGCTAAACTGCACCCGATATCCTCGGTTAGTGCGCACGTGGCCTTTGTCATCTTCCCAAACGACTCGAAAAGAAATCGAGCGATCGGGTTCGGTGAGACGTTCAAGTATACGCGCCTCGATATATTCAGGATGTTCATTCATAAAAGGGATCACTGAGGCCGCCACCTCATGCACCGCCTGATGAAATTCTTTTTCATGGGGATTTCTTTTTTTCAGCCCATTCATAAAACTGTTGAGTTCGATTCGATTCTTGTGAAATCCCATAAAAAGCTCCATGGTTATGAGGTAAGATAAAGAAAACTCTGGGGCACGCCCTAGACTATTTTACTTCATAAGCTTAAACTATTCCACTCTTTAGGGTATCTCTAAAAATTCAGTCATCGAAAATTTTCTCTTATCCATTGCAATCCTCATCGTGAAAAGCTCGCTTTACAACAGATGGTCACTTTCTTTGAGTATTTTCATTTGACCTTTGCAACCTTCGTATGAGAACGCATTTTCTTTTTGAGTTCAACGGGTTGATGAGGTAAACCTATCGCTTCAAGAAACTCTGCCATAATCAAATCAGACTCAAAATCTGTCGCTCTAAAAAGCGCTCCTTTTTTCAGTGACGAGAGCAATTTCTGATCTTTAAGCACTTCATCCACTTTATCGACCAACTCTTCTAAAGATTCCCCCACGATTCCCGATAAGCGATCGCTTACAATATCCCCGGGGCCTTTAACGCGATAACAAGCCACCGGGCAACCGCAGGTCAAAGACTCAAGTACGGCACAACCAAAGGTGTCAAAGCGCGAGGGAAATATCATAAGGTCTGCTCTTGAATACCACTCTGCTAACTGATCACGAGATAACCAACCCGTAAAATGGGCCTCGGGAAGCACTTGTTTTAAAGCCGAATCGCTGGGGCCCCGACCGGCAAACACCAATTTGAGATTTTTGTGTTTGGCTTTAAGCTGCCGATAAATTTCAACCACGTCAAATACGCCTTTTTCTTCAGATAGTCGACCCGCATACAGCAAAACCTTATCGCTTTCTTTCACATCGGGTGCAAAGTGGTCCATAGACAACTTTCGAGGGTAAAACTCTCTATGCACCCAATGACTGGTTTTGTGAATTTTAGCAGGTACGATTCCCATACTCTCTGACTCCAGCCAATTTTTATCTGTATCATTCAAAACAAAAATTCCATCCCAACGATTGTAAAACCAGCGTAAGAAACGACGGGCCCGATCCATTCCCTTCTGATCCATACTTGTTTTTCTCGATAAATACTCAAGCCAATCTGTGTGCATAAAAAAGTGCGTCGGCACATCTAGGGCGTATTTCAAAAAAAGTGCGACCCAAGCCATCGGTCCTTCGGTACTGCAAATGATGCGATCGTACCCTCCCTCTATTGCGCCTCTCAAAACCTCTAACAAATTGGGAAAGCGAAATTCTTGCTCTTCAAAACCAGGCAATGTGATATTAGCCAACGACTTGACTCGGTGTAAATGAGGAGAAACCTCATCCACGTCACCACAGGTTAAAATGTCAATGGGTGTTTGGTTTTCTTCAAAATATTGACGCATGGATTGCAATACAGAAGCCACACCGTTTGAATCTGAAAAAGTATCAGTTAACCATAAGGCTTTCTTAGGATATTGAGGCGCATCAATAGAAATTGCCAATTCGTTAATCACACTTCTCGATGCAAAAAGCGTTCTTACACTAGTTAAGGTTAAAGCTGATTGCATAGCTAAAATCAAAGAAGGAAAGCTAACATCATCTAACAACTTGCCTATCGTAGCTTCTCCTTTTTTATTTCTTTTCGCCTTTTCTTTTTTCGATTTTTTTACCGATCTGCCCTCAAATAAGTCTCTGAAATGGCTTGAAATTTCTAAGTGCTCAATCCAATTTTCAATGCTACGGCCCTGAGAGTCTTTATGTTCTTGACCTCCAAGCCAGCCTTCGAGTAAAGGCTTGATTCCCTTTTCCATGCGTCGAGCGACCAACTCTGAGCTAAAGTCTCCCATTGATTTCAAACCTTCGCGAATCACTCCAGGAAGTCTTTCAGGATTTTTGCGCTTTGCATTGGCAATGCTCTCAAGCACACTCAAAATGGGCCGATAATCTTTGTTAACTGCCAACTTCATCAAAGTACTCGGCTTCTCTCCTTGCAAACAAAGATGCCATGACTTCAAAAAGCGCGTCGTGTATTTGTGGCGCCTCAATTCAGCCAATAAGTTCGAAATACCTATGCAATACATTTTGTCTTGCCAAGTTCCTTTGTGTAGCATCATGCGCATCAAACCGGGATCTTCGTGATAAAGAGCGGCTTGCGCAGTATAATCCATCAAGGCAATACTGAGTTTTTCTTCGTCACTCTCAGAACCATAGGGCATCATCTCTTTATTCTTAATCGCTTCTAAAGCGAG
>JBNKYI010000179.1:0-5845 GCA_050300815.1 Fibrobacterales bacterium | reverse complement strand
TGTCACTCGTCTCGCTCGCGTCGGCTTCAATCAGATTTTGGGCTATCTGCAGAATGGCTTCAAAGACTGGGTCAACACCAATAAAGAAGTTGATCGCATCGCTACCCTTTCGGCAGACCAATTTGCCAACGCTATTCAATCCGAAGAACTTATTGTCGATGTTAGAGGTGAAAAAGAATTTCTATCTGAGCATCTTGATTATAAACAAGTGGTTAACCTCCCTCTTGATCAGATTAATGATAAATTTTCAACACTCCCTAAAAATCAAAAACTCTTTATTCATTGCGCAGGTGGATACCGTTCTATGATTGCCGCTTCTATTCTAAAAGCCAGAGGATATCACAACCTCGTTGACGTGCGCGGCGGATTTGGAGCGCTGAAAAATACAGATCTCAAAACAACAACCTACGTCTGCCCCTCCACTCTATAGACTATCACAGGAAAGCAACAATGATCACTAAACTATTCAGCAAGGTTAAAAGCATGATGGAATCTCAATTTGACAATATTGATGCGAATGAGGCACAAAGCCTCATCAAAACAAATCCAAATTTGCAAATTTTGGATGTGCGCACCCCGCAGGAGGTGCGTGAAGGCAAAATTAAGAACTCTGTACTCGCTGATATTTTTTCTCCTGACTTTAAAGAAAAAATCAGTCGACTCAATAAAGAGAAACCCGTGCTGGTCTATTGTCGCAGCGGAAATCGCAGTCGATCAGCCTGCTCTTTATTAACCCGACAAGGTTTTAGCAAAGTGTATAACTTAACCGGAGGATTCACCGCGTACAGATCAAAAATCTAAAAGGAACTCAATGGACTTCATTTTAAAACCTTGGCCTTGGTATACCACAGGATTTGCTATTGCACTGACCTTTGCACTCGTCACATTTAGCGGAAAAGCCTTTGGAGTAAGTTCAAATTTACGAACCATATGCTGTTTCATCGGCGCGGGCAAAATATGCGGTTTTTTCAAATTTGATTGGAAAACACAACTCTGGAACATCGCCTTTTTGGTAGGCGGAGTCGTTGGCGGATTTATCGGAGCTTACCTACTTAAAGGCAATGCAACACCTAACATTTCTGCAGAGACCATCAATACCCTACAGACAATGGGGTTTTCAAGTCCTGAAGGTATCGTCCCCAAAGAAATTTTTGACCTTTCTCATCTAAAGTCTTGGATCATCCTACTGAGCGGAGGTTTCATGGTCGGTTTTGGGGCACGCTACGCGGGAGGTTGCACTTCGGGGCATGCAATTACGGGGCTTAGTCACTTACAATTTCCCAGTCTAATTGCCGTTGTCGGGTTTTTCATTGGGGGGCTCACTATGTCTTGGTTCTTCTTTCCCCAGATATTTGGAGGTTAACCGCAGATGCTTAATATTATTCGATTTTTTCTGATAGGAATCTTCTTCGGCATTGCATTGACGAAAGGCGAAGTCATCAGTTGGTATCGCATTCAAGAAATGTTTCGATTCAACTCTTTTCATATGTATGGAGTCATTGGAACTGCAGTTCTTTTAGGAATACTTATCAATCAAATCATCAAACGGAAAAATTTGAAGAGTTTTGATGGGCAGCCCATAACTTATCACCACAAAGAAAGAACCTTGACTCGCTATCTTATCGGCGGGATTATCTTTGGAATGGGCTGGGCATTGGCCGGAGCGTGTCCTGGGCCTATATTTATGCTAATTGGCGCCGGACAATCGGGTTTTCTTGTGGTGCTCTTAGGAGCCTTACTAGGAACATTCGCTTACGGGATCTTGCGCAAACGACTCCCCCACTAACCCATTAGGAAAACAATGAGCTGGCAAAAAATATTTCCCGAATTAAAAGATCCCGAATTGATGGGACTTATTGAACACCATGGCAAATTGCGAAAGTTTAAAGCGGGAGAATATCTGATTTCACCAGGTCAACGCATTGATCAAATTCCTTTGGTCATCGAAGGCTCTCTCAAGATTTCTCGTGAAGACAATGACGGCAGAGAATTGTTGCTTTACTATTTACACGAGGGAGACACTTGTGCCGCCTCACTTAACTGTTGCATGGCCGCCTCTGGAATTAAACTTTCTGCTGTCGCCGAAACGAATGCCGAAGTTCTTTTCTTTCCCTCTCGCTTTTTAGAAGCTTGGATGGAAGAATATCCCTGTTGGCGTCTATTCATCATGGGTACCTTTCAAAAACGCTTTGATGAGCTTTTACAAACTCTTGACCAAGTGGCCTTTCAGAGAATGGATGAACGCATTCAGCAATACCTCAATGAAAAAACAATTGTTTACAACTCACAACAGTTACCCATCACCCATCAAAAAATTGCTGAAGAGCTTCACAGCACCCGTGAAGTTATATCACGCCTGCTCAAACAAATGGAAAAAAAAGGACTTATTAAATTGGGTCGCAACATGATCGAGGTTTTGTAAGGGCGGGAAAGACACAGCAGGGCGAAAGAACGGAAGGGCGGAAGGGGCGGAAGGGCGAATACTATTCGCCCATACTTTAGACCCCACTCTCGCCCATGCACTGTCGCCCATACAGCCCTTACAACGCAACCCTATATACCACACACACCGACTTTAACAGTCGGTGTGTGTGGTATAAAAAAAGGCGAAGCCCATAGAGACTTCGCCTTTAAAGTTTTAACCGCTGCGAATTAGTCAGCGATAGAGATCAAAAATTGACCTTGAGTCGTGCGAACGACATAAGAAGCATTTTTCAATCCTTCGAGGCTGATTGAGTTAGCTGATGAAGAAACTTCACCGTTAGCCACCAATTGACCTTGGAGGTTGAAAACTTCAACGTTCATTGCTTCTGAAAGGCCGTTGAAAACAAGGTTTTCACCAACGAGGTTATACTTGAAGTTTACGCCTGTTTCACCACCAAATACAGGGTTAGATATACCATCAAGACGGATTTCTGAAATAGAGAAAGTCGCTGAGCCTACGATGTTTGATGAGTGAGCTTGGAACTTGATTTCTGTCAATTTATTGACCATCAGGTCACCTTTAGTTCCCCAACCTTCTTGTTTGAAATCAGACCAAACAAAGCTTTTGCTAGGTGCGCTTTTGCTCAACCCTTTAAAGTGAACGTCATAAGCTAAAGCTTTTTCATCTGAAACAACTTGCAATTTGATAGTGGCTGAAGCGACATAATCAATTGAGAGACCTGCATAGCCACTCAAATCCACTTGTTCTTTGCTAACGCCATCGTCAGCACCTAAGTTGAAACCAATACCGGCAAAGCCAAACGGATCGTATTGACCGTTAGGAACGTCAGCGGTAATATTGAAGGTTACTTCAACCTTATCGTTGACCATACAAGGGCCAAACTCAGCACCTTTTGCCATTACACTTCCATCACAAGACCAAGTTGATTTTCCGCCATCACTCGCGTCATCATAACCAAACCAATAGCCACCTGTTGAAACCTGTGTTCCGTCTCCGGCACTCCAAAGTACGTCTGCAGAGGCAGTAGACACCAAGCCCATAGCGGCAAGTACCAAAGCCATTTTATTCATTTTCATTATTTCTCCTTGTTTGAATCGTATGGTTTTATAAAAACCGAACTCAACCCAACCCATTGCACTCATTCAATCCCATGCAGTAGATCTGAGTAGAATTTTTACGCCCTTAATTTATAACCTAATAGCGAAAAATCAAAATCATTTCGAAAATTTTTCAAAAAATTTGTCTTCATTACAAAAAGCTCCTTTAAAAAATATTCCGATACGGAATATTTTTGTTTGCTTTCTAAATCATTCGGTATATATTTGGGGCCATGAATAGATATGACCTTATTATTTTGGGCTCTTTAGCTGAATCAGATATGTCAGGCTATGACATTATCCAGCGGGTTAAAGAAAAGGGGATGGATCGCTGGGCTAAAATCCACGTATCTACGGTCTACTCTAGGCTTGCATCTCTAGAGTCGAGGAAAAACCTCATTTCGCGCACCGAACGAGAGGGAAATCGTCCCGAACGCACCATATATAGCCTAACCTCTCAGGGGCGAAAGCTACTTTCAAAAGAGGTGCTTTCTCACCTAACTGGCTTTAACGATGACCCCCGAACCCTAGGATTCGCTTACTTGCACGGGGCCCCCACCGAACAAATCTTGGCCTCTCTCAAAAAACAGGCCGAACATTTGTCTGGAGAGATTGCACACATAGAAACACTTATTAACACTGCCGAAATTCCCAGCTTTTTTGAAGAAGGGCCTTTTCTGAATTGCATGTCTAGAGATCATATGCAAGTCGAATTGAAATATGTCAATGCAGCAATTGAAATTTTATCCAATCCCTCAAATTCAGAACAAATGACTGAATATTTCAGTATTAACCGATCTAAAAACTTTAAAACAACCCCCAAATATCAGGAGAAAAAATGAACTACGGTTATTTTGATGACGCTGCCAAAGAATTTGTTGGTACCACTCCCTTTACCCCTATCAAGTGGTGTAACTATGTGGGAACCCTTAAATTTGGCGGACTTGTAGACAGCACAGGTGGCTTGCTTCTCTGCAAAGGCGACCCCGCTCTGAACCGCATCACTAAATACATTGCACAAATGCCAAATTCTGATTTTAAAGGTGCTACTGTTTACCTTAAAGTCACTGACGAAACCGGCAAAACCGAAGTTTTTTCTCCTTTCTATACTCCCACTCTAAAACCTCTAGACAAGTTTGAGCACCACGTAGGCATGTCTTATTCGACTTTCGTAGCTGAAGCTTATGGCGTTCGCTCTGAAATCACTTACTTCATTCCCGCTGGTGAAGAGACTTTGATTCAAGACATCAAAATCACTAACATCAGTGACAAAAAATTGACCATTTCAGTTGTTCCCGTCTTTGAGTTCACTCACTTTGACGCTTTAAAACAATTGACCAATGCCGACTGGGTTCCACAAACGATGACATTAAACGCTCACAAAGAGAAATCCGGACACCTAGTTCTGGAACAATACGCGTTTATGAAAAAACAATACGCTGTAAACTATGTGACTTCAAACCGCGTCGTATCTTCTTTTGATGGCGACCGTCGCAAATTTTTGGGCAACAACGAATACGGCTCATGGGCTAATCCTCTTGCTCTTCAAGAAGAAAACTTGACCAATTCTGAATGCATCCGCGGCGATAATATCGCAGCTCTCAAAATCGATTTGGGAACTCTTGCTCCTAACGCGACAGAGCGCACAGTAAACCAAGTAGGTCAACAGCAATCATTAGAAGTTGCACGCCCCCATATCGAGAAATTCCGCAACCTCGATAACGTTGATGCCGCTTTTGCTTCACTTAGCAAATTCTGGGACAACTACCTTGAAACAATGAAAGTTGAAACTCCTGACGCTTCTTTCAACTCGATGGTTAACGTTCACAACCCTCGTCAATGTCACACTACCAAAAACTGGTCGCGTGATTTGTCGCTTTATCAATTGGGATTTGGTGGCCGCGGCATTGGCTTTCGCGACTCTTCACAAGATTTGTTGGGCGTCATGGCCCACATGCCCGAAGAAGCCAAAGAATTTATCGTTCGCCTTCTTTCTGTACAAAAAGAAGATGGTTCAGCAATGCACCAATACTTCGCTTCAACTATGGAAGCTAACGAAGGGGACTCACGTGAAGAACACGATCGCGCTGATTATTATGGTGATGACAACCTTTGGGTAATCATGACTGTATCACAATACTTGCGTGAAACTGGCAACTTTGATTTCTTAAATGAAGAAGTCACCTTCTATTCTAAAACCAAGCCTCTCGCTCAACGAGAAAAAGGCACCGTGTTTGAACACCTCAAACGCTCTATCGAATTCACTCAAAACAACAAAGGCGCACACGGACTCCCCCTACTC
>JBNKYI010000178.1:0-5847 GCA_050300815.1 Fibrobacterales bacterium | reverse complement strand
CCTCTTTATCAGCCCCTCATACACAGCTTGCCCTCGGCGCGCAGTTATCCTAATTTGGCCCAGTGGGGTTCGGTAGAAGCCACTCTAGTAGAAATGTTTTCAACCATTTGGTCTATCGTCGATGTTCCCGGTTTTTATTCTAATCGAGAACTGTACGAGATTCTCGTGCGCTATGATGGAATCATTAATCAACAGTTGGGATACGATGGCCAAATCAATATTCCCGACTTTCAAACATTTTTAGACGCCATAGATTCCACTCAAACAACCCCCCACCATCTGCTAACAGAATCCAAATCTTATCCCGATAAAATTCTGATATGGGGCGGAATTATATTTACCTTAGCCCTACTGGTTGTCTGGCATCGAAATAAACACAAATAGGTCTCTTTTGCAAAAACCTCGATTGCACCAAAGCTTTTTCTTTAAACTGGTTTTAATCACAGCCATAGGGCAGGTGTTGTTGGGAGTCGGCACCGGATTCATTTTCTTTAGAAAGGCCTATACCAAATCGCTTGAAAACAACAAAAGATCAATGGATGTTCGACTTGAAATGATTGAGTCTTACTCTTCTTCTAAAATTCAAGCCTTGGGGCAGAATATGACACTATTGGTTTCAACTTCTGCTTTCGCCAACTGGGATCCTCAAGAAATCAACGCCAGTCTGAGAAGCTATCGCATTTCTTCTCTCTTTATGGCCGGTGAAGATATCAATGTTTACAATCCCGAAAATGAGAAAATCACCGACAACAACATGACCCTCAACATTAAGGATAAAAACTCTCCATTTCCCTATTTTGACAAGGTAAGGCCCGCTCATCTTTTTGTGGGGCCCAATCTCTGGACCAATGGAATTCCCCACCGCGTTTTAGGGGTCGGAGTTCCCAACCCTAAAACCGGAGATGGCGTAATGACACTAGACTTCAACTATCGCCGTCTTTTTAATTTCTGGGCTGAGCAGGGATTTGGCAGTAGCTTGTTTGCCGCTGTTTTTGACGAATCGGGTCGATTCATCTTTTATCCCGAAATGAGTAAAGTCAGACAGGGCCTCTATTTAAGTGATGTCTTTGAAAATTGGAACTCTCCTAAAGAAATCCCTTTTTATTTGCCTAAAGTTTTAAACAATATCGATGGCAAAGCCTATGCCGTGGTTTATCGGTGGTCTGAAGCCTATCAATTAGGCTATCTCTTATTTATGCCGCGCCAAGAAATTCTGGCTGGCGCCTTTGAGTTGCTCACCAGCCTCTACTTTATGTTGGGCATTGCGTTAGTCGTCTCTTTGATCGGCACCCTCTCTTTAGCCAGACGTCTGAGTCAACCTATCACTTTGTTAGCTGATAACATGGTTCAATTGTCTGAAGGAAACCTCACGGCCCGCACTCACCTTAATCGCCAAGATGAAATCGGCATGCTCAGCAAAGGCTTTGACACCATGGCTGAATCTTTGCACAATAAGGTTTTAGAGCTCGCCGAACACAAAAACAACCTTGAAGCCGAGGTTAAGCAAAGAACTCTCGAACTGCAAAAGAGTAACGAAAAGCTAGAACAACTCTCGCGAACAGATCCTTTAACCGGATTGAGCAATCGAAGAGATCTACTCGAAAAAATCAATTATGAAATTTTGCGAATGGAACGGAGTCATCTAAGTTTTGCTCTTGTTTTACTCGACGTCGATCACTTCAAAAAATTCAACGACACTTGGGGGCATGAATGTGGCGACGAGGTTTTAAAAATGCTTTCTCGAGTGCTTCTCGAACTCAATCGCAAGCCCGACCACGTCGGCCGCTGGGGGGGTGAAGAATTTTTGTTGGTTTTGCCCGAAACCACCCTTGAAAATGGCGTACGCGTCGCCGAACGCCTACGCAAACGAATTGAAAATGAAAGCATTTGTTGGAAGAATCAAGATCTCAGAATTACTCTAACGATGGGAGTCTCTATCTATGATCCTGAGCTTGGCGTAGATGGCAGCATTGATCTCGCCGATAAACGCCTTTATCTCGGCAAGAATGCCGGTAGAAATCGCGTGGTTGCCGAAGGAGGTGAGATCAATTGATTCTCACTTCTCGATTGTTTATTTCAAATCTTCATATCCTTTTTCAATGCTTTCAATCTCTTCAAGTAATTTTCCCAATGAATCGTAGAGCGCTTCAGATTGGCTTTCTGCTTGCCCTAGCTCAATTCCCAGTTCGCTGATTTTTTTGCCTTCATTGCTTTCTGAGGCGTGAATCATGAGTTGATGAATTTCTTCTATTCTTTGATCGAGGGCTTCGATGCGTTTCTCGCATTTTTCCATTTCTTTTTGCAAGGGTTTAAGCTTTCGAGAACGCTCTTGTATTCGCAAGGCCCTTTGATGTCGATCTTCTTTGCGAGTAGGTACCCCTTCATCTGTTATTTTTTCACCCTCTTTACTCCAGCCTCTTTGCTCGAGAAATAAGCGATAAGGGCCTTCATAAAGAAAAGGATCGTCTCTATCAAAAATAACCAGTCGTTGAGCTATGCGGCTAACGAGTTGCTCATCGTGACTGACAATTATAACTGTGCCCGCAAATAAGGTTAAGGCTTCTTCGAGGGCTTCTACGCTTTCAGGATCTAAATGATGAGTCGGTTCGTCAAGCAACAGCAAATTACACGGCTGTGCGAGAATACGCGCCAACAGCACTCGGCTTCGCTCTCCACCACTCAAAACTTTGATGGGTTTGCTGGCTTCATCCCCTGAAAACATCATTAAACCCGCTAAGCTCTTTGCTTTGCCCAAGCCCTGGTCTGATGGCAAAACCTCGAGAATCTCTTGCTCAACCGTGTTTTCTGGATTGAGGTATTCAACGTGGGTCTGACCAAAATAGCTGATGCGTGTTTGGTCGTGGTAGTGCACCGAACCTTCTGTAGGCGCTAACTCTCCGAGCAAAAGTCGAAGTAACGTTGACTTTCCCTTGCCATTTGGACCAACAATCGCAATGCGATCTTTGGCAAAAACTTCTAGGTTTAAATTTTTGCAGATCGGTGTCTCAGCATTCCACGCAAAAGACAGAGATTGAGTGTGTAAGACTCTTTTACCAGGAAATGGACTTTCGTTAAAGCGAAATCCCAGATTATTTTCACTGTCAGGAAGCTCGACCGTATCCATTTTATCTAGCAACTTGATGCGAGATTGAACCTGCTTTGCCTTATTGGCCTGCGCTCTAAAGCGATTGATAAATTGCTCGGTCTGCGCCCGCTTTTTTTGTTCGTTCTCATAGGTTTTGAGCAACATTTCTTCTTCTTCGGCCAATGTGCGATAAAGATCATCAGGGCTTCCTTTGATTTTGCGCAAGCCGCGTTGATAAAGCCCCACTGTGTAATTGCAGACACTGCGCATAAATTGTCTATCGTGAGTGATCAAAATAAACTCGCGGTTCCACTGCGAAAGAAACTTTTTTAGCCAACGAATAGATGTAATATCCAGATAGTTTGTAGGTTCATCTAGCAACAATAAATCGGGCTCAGAGAGCAAGAGTTTCACCAACTGAATGCGAATTTGAAAACCCCCACTAAAAACATGGGGAGAGCGCGTCTGCATCTCATCGTCAAAACCCAATCCCGCCAAAAAAGCTTGGGCCTTATGAACGGGCTTCAAACCATATTCATCGACCGTTAAAGCGAGGCAAGCCTCTTCTAAAACCGTGTCTGCGTTAAACTCGATATCTTGGTTTAATTTACCGATTCGATACCCTGCAGGAATGACAACGCCTCCACCATCCGGATTCTCTTCGCCGCATAAGATCTTGAAAATAGTAGACTTACCCGATCCATTGCGACCGACAAATCCCACCTTTTCGCCCTTATTTATTACCAAAGAGGCCTCTTCAATTAAGACGCGCTCACCATAAGACTTGCTAAGCGACTGAATCTGAAGCATAAAAGTGCCTAATCTCTATGAAAAACTTAAAATCCCAAAAATAGATATCCCCATAGAGCTTCAGGAAAACCCCAGAAGGATTCTGTGAGAATAGGCAATTGAACGGCTTTTCTCAACTTAATTCATAAGTGGCCATTATTTTTTGCTAAAATTTGGGAAGTTCCTGATTGGAAAGCTATTGCATGAAATTATCTGATCGTCTTGTTAAAGATGCCATTTTGATTGGCTCTGAGCCCAAGGGCAAAATGGAGTTAATCGAAGAACTCGTTGACCTTCTCGTCAATTCGTATAACCTCAGTCATCGCGATAAAATTTTAGAAGCCGTTTATTCGAGAGAGAAAAAAATGTCGACTGGCATTGGTTGCGGCCTCGCTGTGCCTCACGCTAAGGTTGAATACGTCGACAAATTGTATCTAGGAGCAATCACTTGCCCTTCGGGTATCGATTTTGACGCTCTCGACAAAGAACCTGTCTATATTATTTTCTTAATCCTCAGCCCAGAGAATACGGTCGGTCCACATATTCGCGCATTGTCATCTGTCTCTCGCTTGATGGCTGATAGCAGCGTGCGTTCACAGCTCATCGACGCAAAAGATTCAGGAGAATTTTTAGATATTCTTATCGAAGCAGAATCCAAATACGATTAATGTTTTGATTGATATTTTCTCTTTGTTAGAGTATGTATAGATTTCAAAAGCCCTCTCGCCAAAGAGGGCTTTTTTATAGAAAAATCGAATGGGAAGCTATAGAGACTCAATCTCTTGTATAATTTATCGGAGTTTTATACCTTTCTGTTATCACGGGGTAAGAAATCACTCAGATGAATAAAACAATATGCATCACAGGGATAGGCGTCGTCTCACCTATTGGCTCTCATCTAGCAGACTTTTGGGCAAATGCCGCAAAGGGTGTCTCAGGATTCGGCACGATTCCTGAAATCACAGCTGAATTGGGTGAAGAAATATTATTGGCCCCAGCTAAAGATTACTTCCCTGAAAAAATTTTAGACTCAAGTCAATTACGTCTTACAGATCGATTTGCTCAAATGGGAATGGTCGCCGCCATTGAAGCCATTCAAAACGCAAATGTGCAAACCGAATTGACTCAAAATCCCAGAGCTGGGGTCATCATTGGAACAGGACTAGGCGGTGCCAAGTTTCACGAAGAGGGCCTGGTCAATGCCATCCGCAAAGGCTACCGAAGTATACATCCCCTTTCAGTGCCCAAAATCACTCCCAGTTCTGTTTCAGCCCACTTGGCTACCGCCTTCAAAATTCCCGGCCAAAATCTTTCTATTTCTACGGCTTGTTCTTCGGGTATGAACGCTATCGGTGAAGCTTACCGCAAGATAAAAGATGGCTACTTAGATTACGCCCTCTGCGGAGGTGTAGAAGCCCCCCTTACCCCCTGTAATATTATTGCTTATAAACAGATGCGCGTCTTAGAAAACGCAAAAAACCCCACTGAGGTGGCGGGCCCCTTTGACCAAAAGCGCAACGGGTTTGTTTTGGGAGAAGGGGCGGCAATGTTTATTCTCGAAACCAAAGCCAATGCCCTAAAACGAGGCGCTTTTATTTACGGAGAAATAATCGCCTTTGAAAGCAGATGTGGCATGTATCATATCGCCGCTCCTGACCCTAGCGCAATGGATATTGCGCAACTGATGAATGAGGTGATACAACAGGCCCAATTGCGCATCGATGCCATCGACTGTATTCACACACACGGCACGGGCACATTACAAAACGATCAAGTTGAATGTTTAGGGTTAAAGAAAGTTTTTGGCGATGCCATTAAAAAAATCCCCCTACTCAGTTTGAAATCGCTATTGGGGCACTCGCTGGGAGCAGCGGGCGCTTTGCAACTCGCGGCCAGCTTACAGAACTTTGACAAGGGGCAATTGTGTGTAAACTCTGTCTTGAAAGAGCCCATTGAATCTTGGAATTTTATAC
>JBNKYI010000177.1:0-5881 GCA_050300815.1 Fibrobacterales bacterium | reverse complement strand
CAGCACCAAACAGCCAATAACCGGGGTAAAAAGAGCTGTAGTTCAGCCCAAGCGTATGGGCTGAACGGTATTGAGCACCTTGCGAATGGCTAGGAACAAATGCGAAATCTTCTTTGTTCCAGCCTTTACGAGAATAAGCGTAATGCAGGCCGAAACGAGATGTTTTGCCCCCGGCGTCATAGGTTGAGGCAAAGGCGAAATGCTGATAAAAAGGAAAACCATAAAGGGTTCCCCACGGGGAATTTTGACTGAACTGACGGGGGCTAAAGGCCATGCCTGTGCGAGTCGAAAGCATAGATTGCTGCCCACTGATCACTCCCTCGTCAAATTCTCTCATGTGCTCGACCGCCAAATCGTAGGGCTGACCCGCAAGAGCAGAAGGAGGCAAGCCTCCCGCTGACGCAAGCGAGACCCCAAAAAGTCCCACCGTCGCAAAAATTCGCCAAATATTCCCGTAAAATTCTTTAAAAAGTAGATCGTATGGATTCATGTTTCCAAAGATATTAAAAGCCCGCCAAAAGAGTTTCCCCAAGGATTCCTCTCACTAAACTACATTTGTGCCAAATTATCGCAGAGGTTATTTGTGCTCAAAGAAAACAACATCCGTAACGTGGCCATCATCGCTCACGTTGACCATGGCAAGACGACCTTGGTCGATCAGCTTCTCAAGCAATCAGGTTCTTTTAGAGATAGCGAAGAAGTCGATGAGAGAGTCATGGACAACGACTCCATCGAAAGAGAACGCGGAATCACCATTCTCTCAAAAAATGCAGCCGTGCAATACAAAAACTACCGAATTAATATCGTAGACACTCCGGGCCACGCCGACTTTGGCGGGCAAGTCGAGCGGGTATTGGGTACTGTGGATGGCGTTCTTTTGATTGTCGATGCTTGGGAAGGCCCTATGGCCCAGACTCGCTTTGTCACTCAAAAAGCTTTGGCTCTCGGTCTCAAACCCATTGTCGTTGTTAACAAAATTGACCGCGACGGCTGTGACCCCATGAAGGCCTTAGACAAAGTCTTCGACTTGTTTGTCGAACTCGACGCAAGTGAAGAACAACTCGAATTTCCTCACATTTTCGCTTCGGGCCGCGCTGGCACTTGTCGCCGAGAAATGGATGAGGCCGATACGAACCTCGAACCTCTTTTCGAAATGATTATCGACAAAGTAGAGCCTCATCAAGGGGACCCCACCGCCTCACCTTTGCTGCAAATCAGCTCGCTTTTTTATTCTGAATTTTTAGGGCGTCTCGCCGTAGGTCGCCTTGAGCAGGGCACTTTAAAAGCCGGACAAACCATTTCTCAATCTCGCCCTGATGGAAGTTTCAAAAAAGTTCGCATTCAAAAAATTCTGCGCGCTGTGGGGGTTTCTACCGAACCTGTTGAGGTCGCTTCAGCAGGTGACATCATTTCGCTGGCAGGCTTTCCTGAATTCGACATCGGAGACACCGTTTCTGCGGCAGATCAACCCGTCGCTAAAGATCGCATTGAGATTGATCCACCCACGATTTCAATGGAATTCACGGTTAATGACTCGCCCTTAAGCGGAAAGTCAGGGGGCAAATTCCTCACGGGGAATCACCTCGCCGAGCGCCTAGAACGCGCCAATCTTGCTGATCCGGCCTTGCGTATCGCTAAAGCTGAGCAGGGCTCGGGCTATATGGTCAGCGGACGGGGCGTTTTGCACTTAACCATTTTGATTGAAAATATGCGCCGAGAGCTTTATGAGTTTTCAGTGGGAGCGCCTCAAGTCGTTTATCAATACGATGATAATGGCAAAAAATTAGAGCCTTACGAAATTCTCAAAGTCGATGTGCCGCAAGAATTCAGTGGAGCAGTCATTGAAGAGCTCGGTCGACGCAAATCCGAAATGCGCGCCATGGAGCAAGAGGGCAACCAAACTACCGTTGAATTTCGTTTGCCCTCAAGGGGGCTCATCGGCTTGCGTACCGTTTTGTTGAGTCTCACTAAAGGTTACGCCGTCATGCAGACGCTTTTCGATGGTTACGAACCTTATGCAGGAGAAATCCCCAGCCGCACAAGCGGAGCTCTCGTTGCGAAAGATCCTGGTCCGGCAATGGCCTATGCCATTTTTAAACTCGAAGATCGCGGACAGTTTTTTATTCCTCCCACAACTGAAGTTTACGAGGGAATGATCATTGGCGAATGCAACCGCAATGACGACATCGTCGTCAACATCACTAAGGGCAAGCAATTGACCAACGTGCGTTCATCAGGTGCAGATGATGCCATCATCCTTACTCCTCACCGCAAGATGAGTCTTGAAGACTGCATCACATTTATTAACCAAGATGAAATGGTTGAGGTAACCCCTGATGGATTGAGGCTGCGCAAACGCATTCTTTCTGAGCAACAACGCAAAGCTTCACGCAGAGGATAGCCCATTCGCACATTCTAGGAAGGGCCCTTCTCATTTCTCATCATGTTTTCATGAGCAAAAAAGACCTCTGAGGTACCTCATAGGTCTTTTTAATTAACGGTCTCAAAGAGACAGCCAATTTCTTCATTCATCGCATTAAAGTCAAGGACTTCTCTTTTATCGATTTCGAAAAAGACCTTTTACTAAAGCTGGGGAGCTAGCCATCTCTCCGCCTCTTCTTGAGTCCATCCCTTCGCTTGGCGATAGCGTTCAAGCTGATCTTTGCCGATGCGGCCTACACCAAAGTATTGGCTTTGTGGGTGTGAGAAAAACCAACCACTTACTGCGGCCGCAGGCGTCATCGCATAACTTTCCGTCAAGCTCAATCCGATGCGTTGATCGGGTTGCAGTAACTTCCACAGAGTTCCTTTTTCTGTATGTTCCGGGCAGGCGGGGTAACCAGGCGCAGGGCGAATGCCTAGATATTTTTCGCGAATGATCGCATCGTTATCAAGATCTTCATCTTTGGCATATCCCCAGTATTTTGTGCGCACTTCGCGGTGCAACCACTCAGCCAAAGATTCTGCTAGACGATCGGCCACAGCTTTGACCAATATTGACTTATAATCATCGCCACTGCGTTGCAATTCGTTAGCCCATTCTTCGATTTCTTTCCCTGCGGTCACGGCAAATCCTCCAATAAAATCTTTTTTATCTATCGATTTTGGAGAAATGAAATCGGCCAAGCAAAAGTTGATTTCACCGGGTTTGCGCTTGCTCTGCATTCTCAGATGATGCAAGATAAAACCCTCTGTCTGAAGCTCAATGTCTTCATCTGTTGAATTTGCCTCCCAGAAACCCAGAACCGCCTTAAGACTTACCTTTTCGGGATTTGTCTCTAAATAATCGAGTATTTCGTTGGCTTCGTAAAAAAGCCGAGTGGCTTCTTCTCCATACTTTTCGTGGGTTAGAATATTTGGATAAATCCCTTTGAGATCCCAAGTCCAGAAGAAAGGAGACCAATCCATAAGTTCTCTAAGGTCGGCTATCTTAGGAAACAATTCTTTAACTCCAATAAATGTCGGCTCAGGAGCACAATAATTTTCGAAGTCAAATTCAAATTTATTTGCCCGAGCCTGTTCAAGTGTCAGCATTTCTTTTGATGACTGTCTCCGCTCAAATGCCTCTTGTTGCTTGCGATGCATCCCCCTGAGTTCTTCTTCATAATTTTTACGCAATTTGGGATTGAGAAGTTTCTCAAGCACCCCAACCGAACGAGAGGCGTCATTCACATAAACCACAGGGAAATCATACTCGGGAGAAATTTTTACCGAAGTGTGCGCTTGCGAAGTTGTAGCTCCTCCAATCAATAGAGGAATTTTCAATTTGCGTTTTTTCATTTCTTTCGCAACATAAACCATTTCATCCAACGAAGGGGTAATCAATCCCGATAAGCCAATCACATCAACATTGTGTTCAATCGCGGCATCCAGTATTTTTTCACAGGGAACCATTACACCTAAGTCAACAATCTCGTAATTATTGCAGGCCATGACTACGCCAACAATATTCTTGCCAATATCGTGCACATCGCCTTTAACCGTAGCCATTAGAACTTTACCTCGCGAACTACCCGAACTTTTTTCGGCAGATAAATACGGCTCTAACCAAGCCACAGCACGTTTCATCACTTGGGCCGATTTAACGACTTGGGGTAAAAACATCTTACCCGCTCCAAACAAGTCACCGACAACATTCATGCCATCCATCAAAGGACCTTCAATGACATGCAGCGGGCGCTTGAGTTCTTCAAGTGCTTCGGCAACATCGGTCTCAATAAATTCCGTCAGACCTTTGATAAGAGCGTATTCAAGTCGTTTACCTACAGGTTGATCACGCCATTCTAAATTGACGACCTTGCTTTTGGTTTGTCCTTTAAAAGATTCTGCCATATCGAGCAATTTTTCCGTCGCATCATCACTTCGATCAAGCAATACATCTTCTACCGCTTTCAGCAAATCTTTAGGTATGTCTTCGTAGACTTCAATCATCTCGGGATTAACGATTCCCATATCCATACCGTGCTGAATACCGTGATATAAAAAGGCCGAGTGCATCGCTTCACGCACAGGGTTATTGCCTCTAAAAGAAAATGAGACATTTGAAACCCCACCGCTGATATGAGCTCCTGGAAGATTTTCTCTAATCCATTTTGTCGCTTCAAAAAAATCAATTGCATTTCTACGATGCTCATCCATTCCGGTCGCTACCGGAAAAATATTAGGATCGAAAATGATATCTTGTGGAGGAAAGCCTATTTCATCAACTAAAATTCGATAAGAGCGTTCACAGATTTCAATGCGCCGTTCATAAGAATCTGCTTGTCCTTCTTCATCAAAGGCCATCACAACTACAGCAGCTCCATAGCGCAAAATTCGACGGGCGTAATTTTTAAACTCTTCTTCTCCCGCCTTAAGCGAAATTGAATTGACAATTCCCTTACCTTGAATCACTTTGAGTCCCGCTTCAATAATTTCCCATTTTGACGAATCAATCATCACGGGAACTCTTGAAATGTCTGGCTCTGCAGCCATTAGATTCAAGAAACGCACCATGGCTTTTTGACCATCAAGCATTCCCTCATCCATATTAACATCAATAATTTGTGCGCCCCCTTCAACTTGTTTGCGCGCAATATCTAAGGCGGTATCATAATCTTCTTCAAGAATCAAGCGTTTAAAACGCAAAGATCCCGTAATATTTGTGCGCTCTCCTATATTGATGAAGTTAGACTCGGGGGTCACCACAAGGGGTTCTAAGCCCGACAATCTCATTGGGGGAAGTTCAGCAGTTTGCGGATGGGGTATAAACTTTTTCACACTTTGCTCCTCGGCTGATATTTAGAAGCCGCTGCGGCAATTGCTTTAATATGATCAGGAGTCGTACCACAACATCCTCCAATAATATTAACCGTATTGTCTTTAAAAAATTCTTCTATTTGTTGGACCATGTCTTCAGGAGACTGATCGTATTGCCCAAACTCATTGGGCAAACCCGCATTGGGGTGCGCACTGATTTTAAAAGGAGCAAAAGCCGAAACCGCCTGCAAATGCGGACGCAGGTCTTTTGCACCTAAGGCACAGTTAAAACCCACCGACAAAAGATTTGCATGTGAAACACTGATGAGAAAAGCTTCGGCTGTCTGACCACTGAGTATACGTCCCGATGCATCAGTTATGGTACCACTCACCATGATAGGCACTTCGACTCCCGTCTTTTCAAAGGCATTCTCAATGGCGTAAAGTCCGGCTTTGGCATTAAGCGTGTCAATGAGAGTCTCGAGCATCAACACGTCAACGCCCCCCTCAATTAACCCAATGGCCTGCTGTTCAAAGGCTGCAACGAGTTGATCAAAGGTTATTGCACGAAAACCGGGATCATTGACATCGGGGCTCATCGAAGCCGTCTTATTGGTGGGCCCCATAGATCCGATTACAAAAC
>JBNKYI010000176.1:0-5912 GCA_050300815.1 Fibrobacterales bacterium | reverse complement strand
CACTGCAAAAAATTTGAAACTCAAATGGATGGGCACTCTTCTGATCGACAAATTAATTGAAGATTCAGCTCTTGCTCAATCATTTAAAAAAGAAATTGAATGCGAAAATGAAATAGTACTCATTTCATTTGCCGCTCACGACATTGCGAATTTTGCATTTATATCTCCATTGACTGCGACGTTTGATGCGCTCGTTAAAAAATACATTGCCTTTTTAGACACGTTGAATTCAAACGCACAAATTTATTTGTTGCGCAGCACTCAACATTACAAGCACCACAAATCAAGCCCCAATCAAATCATTGAAGCCGAATCTTATTTTTGGAATCAAATAAAAGAAGCTGGTTTCAAAATATGGGATCCGCTAGCGGAACATCGCCAACCTCAACATCCATTAGAATCAAAGTACTACGATAAAGATCAGATTCACATAAATCCCTTAATGAAAGAAGAAATTTCTAATAAATTTGCCCTTCACTTTGGTTTGGAATTACACATTAAAACAGATCAAATTGCATTCGAGGTCAAATCAGAACAAGATCATTTCGTTCAATTATTTCTTGGCAATTTTGGAAATTCACTGGATAAAGATTCTATCGAAAAAAGTTTTTTTAACACCGTAAGTCATTCGGCAAAAATTCATTTAAATCAAGAGCGATTTCAACACGATCAATTGGGAAAAATCATTGATGAAAGTGATTCTATTTCTGTTTTTTCTTTTTACCAAAGCGTATTTGATGATTTAAACATTCCTTTTTTTATATCAGAACGAATTCGCCAATTTCAAACCAGTCAGGATTTTCTAGATGAAATTTTTGAACATTTGCAAATCGACCCCATCTCGTCTGTGCTAATTCATCTCTACTTAGAAGCCGATCCCTCTGAATGGATTTATTTGAGTCAAGATGATCAAATTCGCTATCAAGATGAAATCATAAATCTTAATATAGAACCCTCTACCCTACCCTATGGTTTTTTCGGGGCTGTCCAGTGTTTATCTCATAGAAGTTTAAGTGAATTAGTCGAAGAATTTAAAATTCAAATCACTAAACCCTTTCCCATGTCTTCTCAATGGCGTCTCAACTTATTTCTCTACGCTTTAGAACTTTTTAACATTGACCTATACGATATCGAATATTTGATCCAAGATTTAAAATCTCTTTTTAAACCTGCTGAATTAGAGTCTATTCTCTGTAAAATTAAAGAGCGATTCCCCTCTGAATATATGCCCGACTTATGGTTGGGAGATCTCTATTATGCAAAAAATGAATTGACAACAGCAACTGAACATTTAAGTCAGTGCTTAGCCATTTGGCCTTATTCTTCTGAGGCTCATGCGATGCTTACTCTAATTCACACCAATGAAAACAAAGAAGATTTAGCCCGCCTTCACCTCAGTGAATTACAAAAATGGGATCCTAATTTTCCACAGTATGGCCAAATTCTACAAATTTTTAACTCAATGAACTTTACACAAAAACCGATATTCACTGAAGAAGATCACTTAAGTAGGAGTTCAACAATGAGAGCCTTAGACGACATAAAGGATATTGATATTGCATCTAGTGAAGCCCAACAGGCTCTAAGTCAAGCGAACTACCTACTAAAAAATGGACGTCACCAAGACTGTATTCAATGGATCAACGAGTGCCTTTGGAAATACCCTAAAGCCAATCGAGAGTTTAATCAAATTCTGCGCGAAGCCCAATCTCTTGTTATTGCTTGTACAACACCTAAACAAAGTCCTACTTACCATTTTCCTGCTCCGCCCGATCTCTGCTCAAGCTCAGATATCCCCAAGTATAAACCCGACGGGCATTATTTCAGTCCACTGGTAGACCCCGTTGCATTAAAGCCTTTCATAAACCAAATTTGGCAAGAAAAAAAAGAGTTGCCTGGCATCAATTTCAACTGTGTCGCCCATCGTCAGTTTTTTGATTTCGACCTTCCTCAAGCAATGACTCATTGGAATTACCCTTATCAACCCACTGGGGATAAGTACACGTTTTCAGAGTTCAACAACTCCTTTATTGAAATTGATGCGAGAGCTCTTTTCACTCTCTTATTAAAGTATCGTCCACAAAAAATGATTGAAGTCGGTAGTGGGAATAGCTCGCTTTTGACTGCCGATGTCAACTATCGTCTTCTCAATAATTCTATTGATTTTTCTCTTATAGAACCTTATCGTGGAGATATGGATTTCGAAAAAATTCTGGGAGTCACCTCCGTCGCACGCACCTTAATTCAACAAGTGCCTATGAAAATGTTTGAAGACTTAAATCACGGTGATATTCTCTTTATCGACGGATCTCATGTTTCTAAAACGGGCTCAGATGTCAACTATGTGATTTTTGAAATTTTACCTCGATTGAAACCTGGGGCCATTATCCATTTTCACGATATTTTCTTACCCAATGAATATCCCAAGTCATGGATTTTAGATAAAGGAATGCATTGGAATGAACAGTACTTAATCAGAGCATTACTCCAAGACAGTACAAAGTATTCAGTGCTATTTTCATCGGGATGGGCACTAGCAAATATGCCCAAAGAAATGGAAAAGGGAATAGGACGCGTTTCTGTTGGTGGAAGTTTATGGTTACAAAAAAACTAAGTCCTTCATTCTATATAGCCATATAATTCTAAAGAGCTTAGTAAAAAAATCCGATCAAAAAGCCATGGGCCTGATGCCTGTGGCTTTATTTATTGGAGAAAATTATGCTAGTATCTGCTCTGGTATCGACCTATAAATCAGAACGTTTTTTTAATGAGTGTCTCACCGACTTGACCAAGCAAACCCTATTTTTAAAAGGCCAGTTAGAGATCGTTATTGTCGACACTGATTCTCCAGAAAATGAAGCTGAACTAGTGAAACCATGGTTGACTAAGTTCCCCCATCAAATCCTTTATTATAAGCATCCAGAGCGCAAAAGTCTTTATTGGGCTTGGAATAAAGCCATTGAATTAAGTCAAGGAAAATACCTAACCAATGCCAATACAGATGATCGACATGCCCCCGATGCCATTGAAAAATTAGTGCATCACTTGCAGGCAAATCCCGAAGCCCACCTTATCTATGCCGATAGTTATGTTTCTTATCGCGAAAACGAACGATGGGAAGATTTTTGTCTCACAGAAGAATCAAAAATATTACTCTATAGCGAGTTTTGCCCCTTTGAATCACTCATCTTTTGCCAATTTGGGCCTCAACCTCTGTGGAGAAGAGAAGTGATTGACCATATCGGTTACTTTAACGATTCGTTTAAAGCTGCAGGGGATTGGGATTTTAATATTCGCTTTAGTCTCGCAGGATTAAAAGCAATACATTTATCAAATCCTATTGGACTTTATCTAAATCATCAAAATGCCATCTCCTTTCGAGATGATACATTAACTCAAGAAAACCAATGGATATATGAGCAATATCTTAATTTTGACAATATCAACAAAACATTTTCTCTCTTGGGTGTCCAAAGCGACGCATGTTCTTTATGGATTGAAGCGGCCCTGCGATTACTTTATCTAAAACCCGGCTGGAAGTATGGGAAATACGAATCTAAAATTCAAATGGCGATTGACTTCGCACAAAAGGCAATTGCCTTAGATCCTCAAAACCAATGGGCGCTCTTTACGGCCCACTTATTGCAAAGTCTAAGTGCCAGCGATAAAGACAAATTTAAATATTTATTAAATCAAAATTTTTTAATCGAAAATCATTTGCTAGAAATTTGCACTTCAAACTCGCCTTTTGAAATTTGGCTTAAACACCGACCTACCCCCTTAAACACTTTTAATATTTCGGCTAACTATTCGCAATTGGCCACAGCAAATAAATTCATTAAAATAACGCATCTAAATACTCACGATATTAGAGGTGGCGCTGCCAAGATTGCTATGCAACTCGCTACCGACCCGAGTAATCATCATCAAATGTTAGTAGGAAGTAAATCGTCTAAATTAGATAACTGCCATGCGATCGCCCAGAACATTGATCCTAATCTAGCCGAACGATGTCGGATATCAGGTATGTTGTATAATGAATTTGTCGACACTAAAGAAATCGGTCGACACCCACTAATTAGCGAAGTCGATATAATTCACATTCACAATACACATGGGGGCTATCTTCATCCAGATGCATTAAGTAGTCTTGCTCAAACGAAAAAAAGCATTATTTGGACCTTGCACGATTTATTTCCAATTACTGGGCGTTGTGCTCACCCTTTCGACTGCGAAGGTTGGAAATCAAATTGTGGTATTTGTCCCTCTTTAAATACTTATCCCAATACTTTAGCAGATCGCAGCACAGAACTTTTTTCTCAAAAAATAAACAGTTATCAAAATCTAGATGTTCAATTAGTTGCACCTTCAAACTGGGTCAAACAAAAAGTAGAGCAAAGCGTACTTAAAAGCAAACCCATTACTGTGATTTATAACGGAGTTGATGAAGAGGTTTTTAAACCCCTTAACAAAAGTGAATGTAAGCAAAAACTAGATCTCGCTTTTGATGAATTTACCTTACTCTTTAGTGCTGATGGCGGTTTAAACAATTCTTTTAAAGGTGGAGAAACTGCAATAAAAGCCTTTCAAAAGGTATTGGAATATACCCCAAAAGCTAAACTCATCGTGATTGGACAAAGAAACAACCCTAACTTTCCCATTGAATCATCAGTTTTAGATCGCATTCAGTTTTACCCTTTTATCGAAGATCAAAGGCTAATGAACCTGATATATAACGCTTGCGATCTGTACATCAACCCCACTAAAGCCGACACCTTCTCACTATCGACTTGTGAAGCCATGGCCTGTGGATTACCCACCTTTGCTTATGCAATTGATGCAATTCCTGAATTGATCATTCATGGTATCAACGGAATTTTGGTGGAAGCAGGCAATCAAGAGTTATTTTCCAATAAACTTATAGAATTTATTGGAAAAACACATCTACACGCAATCTTCGGCCAACGTGCTAGAGAACATTTTTTAGAAAAATTCACGCTAAAAAGAATGCAAGAAGAATATCGCGAACTATATAAATCTGTATTACTCAATGGAATCCAAACAGAGATAAGTCATACCCAATTGATCATAGCAAAAGAAAATACTGACGTCTCTTTAGCAACTACGAGTATCAATCGATCCAAAATCCCTAAAATTTCCATCGTCATTCCTAATTACAATCAGGGAAATTACATTGAAGGATGCTTGCGCTCAATCATTAATCAAAAATATCCAAATCTCGAATTAATTGTGATTGACGGTGGATCAACTGACCACAGTGTAGATATCATCAAAAAGTATGAAGCTCATCTAACTTACTGGATTAGTGAAAAAGATCGCGGACAATCTCATGCCATTAATAAAGGCATAGACATTGCCACCGGAGAAGTATTTAACTGGATAAACAGCGACGATTGGTTAGAACCCAACTCTCTATTCAAAATTGCCGATGCTTATAAAAAAAATCCCAATGCTTCAGGTTGGGCTGGAGCCTGTAATCGAATTCAAGAAAACTTAGGAGGAGATAATTGGCTCGACTTCATATGCTATCCCAATAATGTTGAACGCGAACACCTTGGCAATAACTGGGCTGCTAGATCTTTCTATCAACCCTCTCTGTTTTTGAATACTAAAATTTTACGCGAAATAGGAAAGATTAATGAATCTCTACACTATTCTATGGATTTTGAAATGTGTCTTAGATTGACTCAACGAAGTAAAATTGAAGTGGGAGAAGGAATTTGGTCTGGAGCACTGGCTCAACCAGCAGCCAAAACGGTAGCAGACCCGATGGCTGGTTGGAAAGAAACCTCAAAAATCATGCAGAATTATGGATTTGAGAATGGTCACAAAAATGTTCAAATGAGAATAAATCAAGGGTTATTCAATTATGTACCAGATGCTAAAACTGA
>JBNKYI010000175.1:0-5930 GCA_050300815.1 Fibrobacterales bacterium | reverse complement strand
TAGAGAAAACGGGATCATTGGATGCTTGCTGTGCGTTTCCACAAAAACAAACCCGGCCAAACAAATCACGCTCAACACAATTGAGGTCCACACCAGCGGGTCGACCCAACCACGGGTGGGGCCTTCAATTAATCCAAAAATCAAGTGCGAAGTCGTAAAGGTTTTTCCTGTGCCTGCCCCACCGCATAAGATGCTGACCTTTGCCCTCCATATTCCCTCTACCGCTTTTTTTTGTGATGCATTTAATTTTGTATTCTCTAAAAATTGTGGCGATCTGTTTTGTATAAATTCAAAATTTTTGAGCATCGCAAAAATTTCGTTCTCAATATAAGCGTATCGCTGTAATGCGTAACCTTTTTCATTTTGAACAACACATGGGACATTACATTCAAAATATCTAAAGGCGTCAAAATCATAACCCGGCCATTTCTTATACATCCATTCGCAAGGTATTGCCGTATGCCCTTCTTCTATAGATACTAAAAGCAAATAAACCAATAGCCACTCGTGTCCTTCTTTGCATCCACTAAGGTAACTCGCTTGATCTTGTTTCCAAAAATCATTTTCAGACTTTAGCAAGAGCTCTAATGTAATGAGATCTTTTAACGACTCTGCAACCACAGCTCCTCCTTTGCTTTAACTAAAATAGAGGGGACTATTTCTGTTTCAATTTCTTTTA
Source organism: Fibrobacterales bacterium (assembly GCA_050300815.1). Taxonomy (GTDB): domain Bacteria; phylum Fibrobacterota; class Fibrobacteria; order Fibrobacterales; family CAWVXU01; genus JBNKYI01. Next base: position 5,251 of record JBNKYI010000175.1, on the reverse strand, counting down.
TTTCTTCTTTTGTAGGATTCCAAGACCATACAAAATCATCTGAAGACAAATCTTCAAGCAGCCCCCTTACAAAAACATATCTCGCTCCACCCAAATGCTGCGCGGGATCATAATTGCGATCTCTCTTTTTTAACCAACGGTGTAGCGCAACTAAATAAACTTTGGCTTGCAAAGGGTACTCGTGTTCGAGCATCGCCCTATGAATTTCTGACGGATTATAGAAAGGAAGTCGATTGGTTTTCCAGTCTAAAACGTACCATTTATCTCCCATCTTATAAACCAGATCAATAAAACCCCAAAGGGTCGAATCCTCTTTCGTAAAATCCAAAAAAAACTCCAACTCAGCATATTGATTTGAAACCTCTTTTAAGGTTCCTTCTTTAAATTGTAAGTTCTCAATTCGTTGCAATAAAGTAAGAAGTCTAGACTGTTGTTCTTTTGAAAAATGAATCGGCCACTGCTGTAAATTCTCCCACTCTATCTCTTGTTTTTGACGACCCCATTTAATTTGCTCAATCAGCTCATGCACCAACGTTCCAAATTCAGGACCTGCAGGCAACCCATCATCTTGATAAACCCCTTTCTCTATCTTTTCAGAAACGCGTTCTTCGTCAGGGTGAGCAAAGTTCACAATAGATGAATAGGATTGTAAATCATGTCGATAAACCCTCACTGGGTTTGATATTTTTTTTTCTTTTTGCTCGACATAAATCTCATTAATAAATTCGCAGGGTAAAACGTCATCAACAATGGCACCATCTCCTTTTTTACTGCGAATAGAATTCAAAATATCGCTCATTAGAAATGCATTTTTTGTTTTAAAAAAGTGATGCACCCGTAAAGATGCCCTCGTATAGGCTACGTAAAACAATCTCTTAAACTCTTCTATCTCTTCTTTCTTCTGCATTTCTTTGACTTCATTTGAAGGGCTAACAAATAACTTTTTACCCGCATCGTCATCATATTGAAAAACGACCTTTGCCGAATTTGAAAAATTTCCGCTAACACAAAACACCACAGGAAATTCTAATCCCTTAGAAGCATGCATGGTCATTATTTGCACTTGATCACTATCAAGATCAGGCACGTAAACATCAAAACGCTCATCAATAATTTTACGTCCATCAACCCACTTACGCAGCTCAATCAAAAAGAGATCCATTGTCTTAGGATATAAAGTCAGATACTCAACAACACATTTTACCATATATCTAAAATTTGCTTGATGACTGTATTTATACTTCAGGTAATTCTTTCGAAATCCCACCCAGTTTTTTTCTATAGAATTAAAAAACTCTGCATAGTTTTGCTCGCCCCACAAATTAAGCATTTGTTGAATCCACAAGTGCAAAGCCTTGTCTCTAATAAAATGCTCATCCTCTCGGTATTCAAGTGAAAGCCAAGGGCACCACATTAACTTTTGCATCCCCGATTTTGCCGGATACTCATCTAACCCTTCGATTAAAAAAATCAATTCTTTCCAAATTGGATTTTCGAGAAAATTCTTTTGTTTATAGATATGGGCTGGGATTTGCAAATGACCTAATTCAACTGCCATCTTTTCTGCATCGTCATTTGACTTAGTCAAAATGGCCATATCCTTTAAATTTAGACGGCAACTCTCTCCCGAAGAATTGATATAGCTCAAACCTTCTCGTTTAATCTTCTGAACATATTGTAAGATCACTTGGGCCATTTTAGAAAAATTGCACTCTGGAAAAACCAACAATGCTTTATCATTGTAAGGCCAATTGCCCTCTATCGCTACTTTATCAAAGCCCGTTTTAACTTGAGAAATTTCATTGCCAAACCAAAAAGGCTCCGCAAAGAGCTCCGCACTAAGTCGGTTAATTTTTTCACTACTCCGATAATTGGTATCTAATTGAAACATTGTGCCGCCGAGAGAGGCGAGAACATCTCTTTTAGCCCGTTGATACACTTCAATTTGCGCCCCTTGAAATCGGTAGATCGATTGCTTCGGATCGCCAACCAAAGCTAAAAATCGATCCTCTTTTAAAAGAAGATTCTTGAAAATATCCCACATCAAGCCATTTGTATCTTGAAATTCATCAATGATTCCATAATGATAATGCCGACTTACCGCCTCTTTAAATACAATATTTGTTTTTAATCCTTCGCTGACATAGGCGATCATATGATTATAAGTCATAATCTGTCGTTCTTTAACAACATCTTCTAGATGATTGCCATAGTCCTCTAAAATCCGACCCAAAAAGACGGTTTTCACGTTTTGAAGCGACTCTTCAAGAAGGGCTATTTTTAGGCCATAAGTGTCAAGTCGAATTAAATACTCTTCAAAAAGAATGGCCTCTTCACCGTCGTCTTTTTTCATTCTTTTTAATGTTTTTTCAATCTGACCTTTGGCAGGCGGCTTAAGTCCCAACACCTTTTTTTCAAAATTCACAAAATCTTTTTCTGCAATACTCTCCTTAACCCAATTTCGAAACTGCGGCCATTGTGCAAGAATTCCCTTAGACAATAGAAGACATTCCTCTTCTAATTCTCTAACATCAACTAACAATTCACTCATGTCTTTTACAACACGATAACTCACCTTATCTGTTGTGGGATTATAGGACTCTGCAAGAACTTTAAATGACTGTACCATTTTCCACTGGTATTTTTCGTTCAGCCTCCATAGCTCTTGGTAGTGCTCTCCCCAAAGAATTGGCCAACGATTCAAAATAAAATCGGCCATTTCTTCTTCGTTAACAAGAGCGACATCGACCAATTCCATTTGTCGTGGCAGTTGAAGTTCAAAGGCAAAACGAGCGAGGAGCTTATTGCAAAATCCATGTATCGTCGTGATATCAGCCTCTTCTAATTCAACCAATCGCTCTCTAAGATATCTGCGATAAGTTGAGTCATTTGATTCTTGGGCAATTTCAATTTCTTTTTCTATCGCTTGTCGAATTCGCTCTTGCAATTCTCCAGCTGCTTTTTCTGTAAAGGTCACGACAAGTATTTGACGCAAATTAAAGTTCTGATTTTGTGCATACTCCTTGCGCAAAATAGTGAGAAATAACTCTTTAATGGTAAAAGTTTTTCCCGTTCCCGCAGAAGCCTCAATAACCAAAGGTCTTCCTTTTTGAACCCCCCATGTTGTCACGACAAGACTCCATCCTTCATTCTTTTTATAATCTCTTCAACCCACTTCGATTCTTTAGCGGGAATCAACTGATCTGCCAAAGTGCACTCATAAACACTCGCATAATCTCCCACCACAATACGAGCGTCATATTTCTTTTGTTTTAATATTTCTTTTAGCTTTCCATAGACTCCCGCAGACTTTAAATATTCAACAAAAATCTTTGAAAAATCTTTTGCCATTTGTCTATCTACGTTTATTTCTTCATTGGTCGTTGTTGAATAGAGTCGAATATTTTGCAGTTTATGATTCTTTGAATTTATTTCACAACTCGCATTTGCCTCTAAAAAGTAAACGGCATCAACTAGAGCACCCAACCAATTTCTCAATTCTAGTTTCGCTTCTAATTTATGCGATCCGTTAACCCAATAGACCCACGTTGAATTCGAGACATCAAAAACGAAATTTTTATACTCGTATTTTTTTTCACCCTCTATGCACGAATAATTCACCTCTCCCCAATCCAATCGCACCCTATCTTCTGTATTCATCAACACACTCACTCGCTGATAAACATTCTGCGCCTTTTGCTTAATTGATGAAATCAGCTCATTCCCTAAAGGCTGTGGCAAGATTAAATCTAATTTTTCCATTTTTCGAGTTCGGCGTTCTACATCAATCATCACCTGTTTTAATGAACTTGAACGCAAAGAGATTTCAATGAGATAATCATCCCATTGATAATATTTCAAGTAACTCTCTTGAATAGGTAAATAATTTCCTACATGGCCAATCACATCTACTGAATTTCTCGACCAGTGATTTTCTCTTTCGGCATAATCTCTTATGGGATCAAGTAGTAATCCCCTAAATTTTGATCGCGACATCTGATTTATTTTTGAGATTTCTTTTTTATTAACACCACTGTCTAGTTCGAATTGCTTAGGTTTCGAGAGAATAAACTTTTCACTTTTTAGATTTCTTCTCGTTTGCGAATTTGCAACGATCACACTTTGAACATCTCTATAGGTTTCTCCAGGTTCATAGAGCGTCTTACCCGTTGAGTCAAATTTGACATAGCTGAGATACACAGATTCTTTCGCCAAACTCATCAATTCGAGAAATAAGAATTTTTCTTGATCTCTTTTTTTAAGATCTCCCTTCCAAGGCGAATAGGCTCTTAAATCAAAGGGTTCTTCTATTTCACTTGATGGGTAAGATCCTTGCTGTAGTCCGCAGAAATAAACATGCTTTGCTTCATACAGATTCATTGGTTGCAACAGTTCTATTCTGATTCCCTTGCCAATAGACTTCGTCTGTGTCGCGATCATTTTCAAACCTGAAAGAAGCCAACTGAAATATTCATCAGAAGAAAGCCTTATTTCAAATTGATCAAAGACACATAGCGAATCGAGCATTCGCTCAAATTCATTATAACTTTTAGAATAATCTTCTGAGATGACTATCTGATTGTAATAAAAATCAACACACGCTCTCATTTGATGATTAAAGTCTTCTGCGCTTCTTTCTTGTTCGCAGGTTAAGTGATAAAGCCGTATGGCGGGATAAATTAATCTCGTCACTTCAAAATGTTCAGAGCTTAAACTTATCTCATCAAAGTCGTCGGTATCTACATACACCGTTTCTGAAGCCCATGCTCTTTGTACCCAACGCAACCAGTCTCTTTTATTTTTTTCTTCTTTAAAAATATTTTGTGATTTTGTCTGGCTTAAAAATTCATCCACCTGTTCTCTGCGACACTTCAGATGCTCATAAAACCAAGGATGAGTCAACCAATGGCTTAAATCTTCTCTAAGACACCCTTTGGCGACCCATCGCACAAGAGAATTCAAGAATTCACCAAATGGATTTATCGCCGCTTTTATCTTTGACATCTGCCAAGGCAGTTGAGAATAGCCCGTTGTTGATTTTGAGCGCCGCCCCCACACGCGTTCAAAAATGGGCCTGTAAAGTTCTAAATCCGGAACATAAACGACAAAATCATCTAACTGGCATTCTCCCTCTTTCACCTTTTCTTCAACATTCAAACGAATTTGTTCTACCTCGTCTTCAATAGAAGAGGCTTCTACGAGTTGAAAGCTAGAGTCTACCTGTATTTTTTTTTGTAGCGCTTCTCTTTTT
>JBNKYI010000174.1:0-6033 GCA_050300815.1 Fibrobacterales bacterium | reverse complement strand
CCACGCCTTAAAACGTCCCTCACCTAAATAGATCAAATCGGTGGGGCCCGATCCATCAATGTCTGCGAGTTTAATATATTCGGGATTAAATTGATCAGGCTCGTCAAACCAAGGACTATTATCCATAGCAACCTTGGCTCCGAATCTGCCATGACCCATATTAGGCCAATAACAAACTTCACCATTTCTAATTCGCACTATATCAGTTAAGCCATCACCACTCATATCAGCCATAAAAATGGACTGACTCGCATCGGCAAATACAACTTGAGGTCCCAATTCTTCGTCATGACTTTTGGCAAATTTGGCTTGTAATGAAAAACCTTCTTTACCCTCAGATCGATAATAAAGAAAAGAGCTGTCTTCATCTATTAGAATATCTGCCTTGCCATCCCCATTGAGATCGACGAACTTTAGATTTGGAGAGGTGAAATCTATTTGGGGTAAGGTCTTAAAGTTTTGAAAACTTTGCCACTCTCCTTCTTTGTCTAAATCCTCAGGGCTACCAAGCTTAGCATACCCTTGCACTGCTTTATAGTCGACTAAATACTTTTCATTATTGGCTTCTAGATCTTGAATTGCAGAGGCATTTCCTATCGAAGGTCTTGGGCTCACCAAAACAGCAGGGCCAAATTCACCATCCCCTTTGTTCTTTTTATAATACCAACCCTTATCTTGTTCAGCGAGAACTCCTGAAAGTCCTTCTCCAAAAAGATCGGTAAACTGATAATTTTGAGAAAGGCCTTGGGGGAAGTTTTTTAAACTTTCGGCATCAAGTTCATAAACCTCTTCATTCCATTCATGCTTTGAATATTCAAACTCCATAGAAGGAATAGATTGAATATCATAGTCGCTTCCATTCCATTTAAAACCACTTTGTGATACACTAACAAGTTGTTGCATTCCAGAGTCACTAGAATCATAATTAAACGAAACAGATTTGATCAATCTTGATTCGGTAAAATGATGATATAAAAAAACTCGTTTACAAAGCCTGCGAGTTCTTACTTCATAACCTGACCTGTAACTTGAAAAGGAATCACTTCGATGTAGCCATAAGTCGGCTTCATTGAGCGAGGGAATTGTTAAGCCATGTTCACCATAGTCAAACACAGTTTCAAACATGAAATCAGTGGGTATAATTCCACCCTGATACATGCTTTTATTGCCATATTTAACCCGCTTAAGATAAACGCCAGTATTTATACGGTTAGTCTCATTGGGCTTCGAGTAATCTACACCTTCTTCATTTTCAACTTTATATTCATAAAGAATAAAATTTCCGAGTGAATCATAACTGTATTCGGGATACCATCTAAAAACCTTAAGCTCAGAATCGGGTGAAGTAATTTTTGCAGATGAACTCTTACCATAAACCGTGGTAACATTATCCCTCGATTTAACCACCCAATGACTGACACCTGTAGAAATTTCTACATAACGTTCTATACGATAAAACGCCCCTTCAATTCGAGGTCGGTATTTTCTGACTCTACAGGAGGTGACATTCCCATTTTGGTCAATAAAATCCTTTTCTTTTAATTGAGGGAGCTCCCATTCTTTACTCGTAGAATTATACTCAAGCAAAGGTACCAAGTCTTCAACGCCAGCAAACTGAAAAACATCTGATTCCTCATGGTCATTATATAAGGGTAAACCTTTTTCTGTTTTTCTAACAATTGACGGAAGTGATAACGACCAGCCTAGGCCAAAAATTCCATTACCTGAGCCTGAGTCATAAGTCAACCCTAATTGAGGTGAAAAACCATGACGCGCAGGGCTAACAGGCAAATCAATTGAAAAGCTCGACGAACCCGTGGTAGGATTTGCCTGAAACTTTTCTTCGATTCCTTTAATACCTCCCCCGCCTTTGGGCAGGGTAATTTCTGGTATTTGAAGTTTTGAAAACTCTACACTTGGCTTACCAAAAATCTGAGGTACGTTTTCACCGTTCCCAGAATTCATTTTGTCTTCGCTCATCCTCTAAACCCTCTGATATTCATCTTTGAAACATCACTCACAAAAAAACTCAACAACAATTTATAACTAACCTAAAAAGCATATTGCTCCTCTCCTTCAGAGGAGCACAAAATGCAATGTTAATCAGGTCTCACTAATAACTTTTTCAATGACTTGAACACTAGCTCTTGTACCCTGTGCGTAGCCAAAGGGATTCAATCCACGATGTACTCCCCCGCGCTCCATCGGCACAAAAATATCAGCATACATCTTATTGCGATTTCGCTGAATAACAGGGTTATTGACGGCTCTTAAGAATGCATCACGAAGGTCATTAACTTGAAGTCTTTTCTCTCCTGCTATTATCGCTAATTTTTTACGTTTTAACCTGAGTGCATTATCCATTTGATCTTTTCCCAATGGAACAATAACAATAGGAGTATCTTCGAAAATAGCCTCCTTGACTGTTGCTAGTCCTCCATGAATAAAGACACATTGCGAATATTGAATTGCCTTTTGCTTTACCAGTTAAAACAGAAAGCTCCTTTATTCCAAGTTAATGACGTTGTTCCAGAGCCTAGTCCATTAGAATTTAATAGTGTATCCCCATTACTATTCACATCAAAAACATTCACCCGACCATTAGTAAATGGCGTTCCGTCAGGATATAATACAGTAACATTTAAAAACCAAATTTCAGGTACAGGTAAAGACATTGCCCCCTCCTCATAGTTGCACATTGATATTTTATAATTTGTTAAAAAGCTCCCCTCAGATTGCACCGAATGACACAAAACTGAGCTGTAGACAAATTAAATGTTTTTTTTCAAAAGACAAGTCGATTTTTTATTTAGAATACGTTTCTTTTCAAACTCTATAAAGTTCTAGAATGCATTGGCTCTGACCTATAGTCTCTCTTTTTTTGTAGATAGACAAAAGGGGTCTAAAAATTAACTGACCACACGTAAAACCGTAATTATTCTTTAATGAAACTCTATGTAAAAAGGAACTACCGTGAAAAAGATTCTTTTAATTCTGGCAACGGGGTGTTCACTTCTATACTCTCATAGTGGCCGCACAGATGCTTCGGGCTGTCACAATAATCGAAAGAACGGCACCTATCATTGTCATGGAACAAAGGAATATTCAGCCGTGAAACCAACGAAAAAAAATATTTCTATCGATACGGTAATCACCAAAGCTGAATATAAATGTGGCGAAAAGTGGAAGTGCAGTCAAATGAATGCATGTTCTGAGGCTTACTTTCACATGGAAACCTGTGGACTTGACAAACTAGATGGCGATAAAGATGGCGTACCCTGTGAACGCTTATGTAGATAATCATGCAAGAAAAATTTCTCAACTTTTTTAAGAAGTACATTGACCTAACGGATCACGAAAAAGAAACCCTTCTTAGACTCACCTCATTTCGCACTTATCCCAAAGGGCACTTCTTTGTTAAAGAAGGAGATCTCGCCAAAGATTGCTTTTTCGTTTTAGAGGGTTGTGTGCGAGAATACTGTGAAACAGAAACCGAAGATATCACGTCTAACTTTTACACCGAGTTTGAATTTGTTCTTTCTCTAGACAGTTTTGCCAACGATCGCCCCTCGCGAAACAACTTGCAATGCATTGAGCCGACAACGGTTGCCATTGGTGATATAGAAGCCGAATGGACTCTCTACAAAGAATGTCCACGTATGGAAACGGTTACTCGTATAATGCTCGAAGAGGGATTGAATAAGCTACACACTCACTTTTCAAAATTTATGACCATGAGCCCTGAAGGGCGCTATTTAGATTTAATGAAAAATCGTCCTCATCTTTTGCAAATCGTCCCTCAGTATCAATTAGCCTCATATCTAGGAGTTAAGCCTGAATCCTTAAGTCGAATTCGCAAGCGCATGATTCAAAGTGCTCACAAAACAGAAGGGGTAAAAGGCCCTCCTCCAGCTAAGTCATAAAAAATCCAAACTGGCCTAATTGATTGGTGCTAAAATGGCAGCAATCCAGAGCATGATTACAAACGGGCCTGAAAGCGAAGTGTGACACTTCCTTTTATTCAAATAGAAGTGAATTTATCGACTGCGTTTTGAAAATTAGCTCCACTCAATCAGGCCAGTTTGTAAAAAATTTAGGGATTTAAAACCACGCTTCCTCGTTTGTGGCCTGAATCTACCAACTGATGGGCTTCTTTAATTTGATGAAGAGCGAATGAACGTGAGATCTCTATTTTCAATTTGTTACTAGAAACTAGATTCAACAACTCTTTGACCATGGGTTTCAACTCCTCAACTTTACGCAAACCCGTGGCATCAAAATAAACTTTTTGGGTTTTAGAATTTTTAGAACGCATCATCTGCCACAAAAGTCTAAAAGAAAGAACCGGAGATAAATAAATTCCTTTCTCACTCAAAGCCCTTTTACTATGAACAAAAGAAGATGTTCCTACCGTATCAAAAATCACATCGTAAGCGTTTAGGTTTGCACTAAAATCTTGAGTTTGATAATCAATACACTCATCGGCGCCTAGCCTTAAAACAAACTCAACGTTTTTGCGACTGCAAACACCTGTCACATGTAAACCTTTGGCTTTGGCTATTTGCACCGCCGCGCTCCCTAAACTCCCCGCAGCCCCGTTAATTAAAATACGCTGACCCACCTGCACTTTTCCCAATCGATCTAAAAAATTAAAGGAAGTCAATGCCCCATCGCAGAGGGAACAGGCTTGGTCAAAATCCATTTCGTTGGGTTTGTGCATAACCAAACCTTCAGCATCAATCGCAATGAATTCGGCATTGGCACTAAAAAGAGTTCCACTTTCACCAAAAACCTCATCGCCTACTTTAAACTCTGTGACTTCGTCGCCAAGCTCTGTAACGATTCCCGCATAACCCGTTCCTGAAATGGGAACCTTGGGTTTTGTAAATCCCAAAAAAAATCGACCATAAAAAGGAGTACCTTGACGCATCAGAGTATCGGCTCGGGTGACCGAACTCGACTTGACTTCGACTAAAATCTGATGAGGCTTGATTTGGGGCTTATCAAATTCAGCGAATTCTAAAACTTCGGGACCGCCATAAGCGTTGACTTTGATTGCTTTCATTTTTTTCATAATAGACCTCACCAGATGTTGGGTTTTGATTGTTGATGAGGTTTAATTTATGAATCGGGAGATTGGGGTTCATTGATCTGGGTTAAGAAATTCGGCCGTTGGGGTTGAGGGAAAAAGGAACAAGGAGTGAGGAACAAGGAACAACTCATGCCCCAATCTTTACAAACTGGCCTAATTGATTGGAGCTAAAAGTGACCGCAACCCAGAGCATGATTGTAAACGGGCTTGAAAACGAAGTGTGACTCTTACTTCTTGTTCAAATAGCCCTGTATTTATCTACTGAGCCTAGAAAATCAGCACCAATCAATTAGGCCAGTTTACACTTCTTCTACCCATTTTCAAACTCACCCTTGATTTTAAAAAATTCAGATATATATTTTGAGTATAAATTAAAACAAAGTCTCAATCTTATGATGAAAAACAATTCGAACAACAAACCCTATCGCCTTTGCCTAACTCTTCTTGTTGGGCTTGTCAATCTTGCCTTTGCCGGCACACAAACCGATACTCTGCGTATTAGCAAGCATTATTTTCACCCCGATACATTAATAATCCCTGCTGATACGAAGGTAAAGCTTATCGTCATTAATGAAGATGCGACTCCCGAAGAATTTGAAAGTCATGAGCTCAATCGAGAAAAAATCATTCCGGGAAATTCTCAAGGTGTTGTCTTCATCGGTCCTCTAGATCCCGGTATCTATCCCTTCTTCGGTGAGTTTAACGAAGCAACTGCCCAAGGGGCCGTCAAGGTTAAATAAAAGAGTAAAGGATTTTAAGATGCTCGGTTCAGCAATTATTGTTTTTAGAGAAGTCCTCGAAGCCGCCTTAGTGATTTCCATTATTTTGGCTGCGACCCGAGGCGTTCGACAGAGTAAATTTTGGGTTTCTCTGGGAATCGGCCAGTTGCTGCTTGTATTATATACAAATGCCTTCTTCATTGGCGATCATTTGAAGTTGAA
>JBNKYI010000173.1:0-6034 GCA_050300815.1 Fibrobacterales bacterium | reverse complement strand
CCTCGAACACGGAGAATTTCCTCTCATTACCGAATCGCTTAAAGAACGCGCTGTGCTCTGCCAGACCGCCCCTCATCTCGTCACCCCTCAATCCTTTCTCTTTCCGATCACTCCCTACAATCGTCATCCCAAATGGATCTTAAGGCTCGGTCTATGGATCTATCAAAATTTGGCGAAGAGGCACCCCTTACCTGTCAAGACTCCGCATTTTAGCACTAAAAAACTCGAAGAACTGATTCCCCTTTTATTGCCAGGCAAACACAAAGGCGCCCTGTCTTATAGCGACTGTCAGATGGACGATGTTCGTCTCGTCATCGAAAACGCCCGGCAGGCCGCCGAGTGGGGAGCCCAAATCCACACCTATACTGAATTTAAGGGTCGGCGAGAAGGCAAAGCCCTTTTATTTGATCGACTGACGCAAAAAGAATTTGAAATAGATGCAAAATGCATTGCGCTTTGCACAGGAGCTTGGACTGACGAACAGATGCAACGCGAAAATAAACCCCCCGTCCTTTTGCAAAGCCAAGGCACTCATCTCTTCGTCGATAACCTTCCTATCTCTCATCCCATGATTTTACCCGTCCCCAATTCTAAGCGAATTTTCTTTGTGCTACCTTGGCTTTCGGGAACCCTCGTCGGAACGACAGAGGTCAAGCCACAAAGCTCGCCCGACCTTTGCAAGCCCACCTCAGATGAAGTTAAAGAACTCACCGCCTTAGTCGGCCAATATTTCCCCGAGTCTCAACCAAGAGGGATTTGCGCTTTTTCTGGAATTCGCCCCTTAGCGCGCACCGGCAGAGACAATTCGATCAGAGCCAGCCGCTTGCATAAAAACCTACGCATCGACCGACAAATGTTTAGTCTCGTCGGGGGAAAGTTCACCACACATCGGGCCATGACCGAAGATTTTTACTTGTTTATGGGCTTTCCGCTCGAATACAGTCTCGAAGAAGAGCTTTTGCCCGGAGCCATTGCTTACGACGACGCCAAACTCATCAATGAACTCACCGCTTTATTCGGGCCTGAAGCCCCTTTGCATCGGTGGATAAAAACCTATGGCTCTTTGGCAAAGCAAATCTCTGTGCCTTCTGAAAAGAATCCAACAGCTTTTTTGCTCGCTGAGCTCGACATGTGTATTAAACATGAATTCTGCCGAAGCCCTGTCGACTTTTTGCGGCGCCGCTCAAACCTTTTTTTCACTCCCCACGCTGGGTTAGATTTTTTTGATAAAATTGCGGAGCGCTTTTCTCCTCCTCCCCAAGGGGATTGGAGATCCCACTACGAATCCCTATTGCGAGACTCTCTGCATGTCGCTCTTAAGAATCGCCCATAGAGGCAACACCACACGACACACCGAAAACACCTTTGAGGCCCTCGTCTCAGCGATTGCAGAAGGTGCTGACGGAGTTGAATTTGATGTGCAGCTCACCGCTGACGGTCAATTGGTTTTATTTCACGACGATACTCTTGAGCGCTTAGCCTTCGATTCTCGTTCTATCTATGAATGCACTTGGGAAGAACTCTCTCAAATCAGGCTCCCTGGCGGTGAGCAAATTCCCACACTTGAAGGCGTTCTGCCTCTTTGTCAGCAAACTGTTTTTTACCTCGAAGTTAAGATTCCCGAAGATAAGAAGCGAGACGCCTCTTACCTCGACACCATCTGCGCAAAAATCCTAGAACGACTTCCCCCAGTCGCTCATTTCTCGACCGTCGGCAGTTTTCACCCCGGAGTGCTCGAAAGACTCGCTCCAAACTGCCCTTGGCCCCTGACCGCAATCTGTGAAAAGGCAAACCCCTGCCCTCCTGAAATCTTTCGCAAGGCCACCTATTTTAGTCTTGAATTCGGTATGCCCATTGACTTTCCTGCACGCACTTTTCTTTGGGGAGTCGATCCCATCGAACATTTAGAGTGCCTTGATCGCTCTCTCTGGGGCTTGGTTTCAGATCATTGGTTCAGCAGCAAAAATCCATCAGCCCCTTGAAGACTTTAAAATTCGGTGGATATTCTTATCTTTGCGCCTCTTATTGATCAACCGGATCCTCTTCGTCATAATACACGAATCGGATTTTAGTAAAGGAAGTATTATATGCCAATTCGCGGCCCTAAAGTTAAAGTTTCACGTGCACTTAATCTGGCATTGACGCCTAAAGCTGCTCGTATCATGGAGCGTCGTCCGTATTCTCCTGGCCAGCACGGTGCTGCCCGCAAACGCTCTGCAAGCGTTTACAAAACTCAAATGGTTGAAAAACAACGCCTAAAATTCACCTATAACGTTTCTGAAGCGCATCTGGCCAAAACTTATGACCGTGCCTCTGCAATGGCGGGTGCAACGGGTTCTAATTTGGTCAGCTTGCTTGAGCGTCGTCTCGATGCTGCGATTTTGCGCATGGGATTTGCCAAAACTGCCTATGCTGCCCGTCAATATGTCGCTCACGGTCACTTCACCGTAAACGGCGATCGCAGCTTCAACGGTTCACAAGTTTTGCGCGTTGGCGATGTAGTTGCTGTTCGCGAAAAATCTCAAAACCATCCTCAAATTAAAGAAGCAGCTGCTTCAGCTCCTACCATCCCTCCTTATTTTGAAGTGGATGCGGCAAAATTGACCGGTAAGCTGATCTCTCTGCCTGAGCGCGAGCAAATCCCCGTGCAAGTTAACGAACAACTTGTTGTGGAATTCTACTCTCGCTAATTTTCGTCTTTGCGAAATTCAAAATCCCAGATTCATTCGAATTTGGGATTTTTTTTGTTCTTTCTTTCGAAACTGGCCTAATTGATTGGTGCTAAAAACTTCAGAAAAGCAGCATTTCAGTGATTTTAAATAAATAAACGAAGTGCAGCACTTCCTTTTACTCAAAAGAGTGAATTAAAATCTGCGCGTTAAAGAAAATCAGCACCAATCCATTAGGCCAGTTTAAGATGTTTTTGTGCCGCGACCGCCCCCCCCTTTTATAGATCGCCAAAAGGGGGTAAACGATTCCGCTCAGCTGCCGCTTTTGATCAATACCCCACCACTGTGGCAATCAAAGCGCTGTGCGTCGCGGGCCAAAAACTCAAGGTGTCTTGAATAATCGGCCCAATCGTTCGTTGTCTGACCCTGTAATCCACTCCAATATGTCGACCTAAGATATAATCTACTTGACGGCTATTGCCGTCAAAGGGGTTATTGAGTTCTAAGCAGCAATTCCAATCTTCTTCATTTTCTTTGCGCGTATAGAGGTCTACAAATCCCCCTGCCCCAGTGAGAATCTTGTGCGCACCCAACCCCGGAGTGAAATTAAAATTTCCCATCACCAATTGAGAAACACTTGTGTCTCGTTCTGCCTGAGTGATCAGCAAAAGCTCTGTCGCTTGGTTCTTTGAATAAGGCGCAAGACCGTTATCCGAAATTTCAAAGTGAGTGTGCCATAGTTTCCAAGAGCGATGGGGTGTTTGAAATTGAATCCATTGGCTACCTCGTTCTGAAGTAAAATTCCCTTGTAAAAAAGGAAACTGAACCAAATTATCAAAAAGGCCATCACTGCTTTGCACCTGCAAACTCGCTGGGTAATAAATTGCATTGCCTTCGTTAAAAGAAACATCTAACGTGGTATCTGCAGCGAGAATTACTCCGTTGCTTAAGGTGTCTCCTTGAGAGCGCTTTACCTTAAGGGTCAGAGCATTGAGGGATTGAAAGAACATTTGGTAGCGCAGAGAATCTTTATTTAATTGATTCAAAATTTCAGTGGGAAAATCCGAAAGCATCACACCATCTTGACGCATCTGTGTCAGTTCTTGTAAAAAAATCAAGTCGGGTTGCTCTTCGAGATACCCTTGACTGAGTGACGATACCCTTTCTTTAGGGTGATTCCCCAAAAATTCAAACAACAAGGCCTCTAAACGATCAAAAAGCGCTGCAGAATCGCTCTTATCCACGACAATTAAATCGGTGACTGAAAAGCCGATTCCCAGTGTTTGGCTTAAGATTTTAAGGGTATCTCCGGCCTCTCCCACCGGCTGTTGAAAGTAAGCCTCCTCTTCTTTTGATTGAGATGTTGAAGGGCTTGAACACGAAACCCAAGCCCCCACGAGCACCCCTAAGATGAGCTTTCTGTATTTCACCAGAGCCCCCCAGAGCCTAGCTGAAGACGCAAACTCAGCACGAAACCCGTCAAATCGCCCTGCACCGAGTTGTAATACGATGCGTCTTTAAACATTTCGGTATCTTCGAGTAAACTCAACTCATCTTCCTCTCTCTCAAGACCGGGGTATGACTCAATATAAACTCTCTGCCCCGAAACAATCGGTTTACCCATAACGATCTGAAAGATTTCACTCGACCCCTTCACATGAGTCACCTTAAGCTGTTCTATTTGGCTCCACCGAAATCCCGCGCGAAGCTCAAAGCCAAACCAAGGCAAGGGTTTATAGAGAAGACTCGACTGAATTTTATAAATAGGATTATGACCGATATCTAAATCAAAAGAAATTTGGTCTCCTGAAACTCGACCCGCATAATATGCTGTGCGAACCTTGATATTCGCCTTGCCGAAAAAATAACCGACGCCCACACCCCCATCCCACCTTAGATGCTTCGATTGCCAAAGGGCATAGCTATACTGCAAGGTCATGGGCAAAAAGGTAAAGGTCTCTTGAGCAAACACACAACCCGTGATCGACCCATTCAAAGCGTCGAATTGAGGATCTGCAAGAAATTCACAATTGAGAGAACCTTGAATACGTTCATCCTTATGCCGCTGTGTATAAAAGCTAATGGCATCTTGGGCGAAGGCTTCTACCCAATACTCCACCTCAACACCCACCCGATGCTTTTCGCGAACATAACCCACTTCAAAGACTTGATAGGGATGACCATTAAAGGGATCGACGTCAAAGTTGTTGAAACCCGCCGAACTGTCTGCCGAGCGCTTCGCCAGCAGTTCCATCATGCGATTAAATTCAGCGGCTTCATACTGTGTAAAACCCACTCCCCACTGTCCGTAGAGTTCATCCCCTTGAGCATTCGACACGATTAAAATGCAGAGGGAGAGTAAAACAAAAATCCTTGACATGAGAAGCGAAAGCGCAGAGCGCTCTTAGCAACAGCCTCCGCCGTCGTAAAACCAAGTCGAATCGCTGATAAAAAGATCTTTTCGACCGAGCGAACTCAGTGCACCAGCGGTTTTGTCACAAACGGCTAACGGCTGGTTATTCAACAAGACATGACCCTTTTGATCATCAAAAAACTCTGCATCTCCGAAATAAATCGCCGCTTTGCCTGTGAAAATACAGGGGCCATCAGCAGGCATAGGGTCTTTAATCGCGCAAATTTCGATGCTTTCAACATAGAGGATCTCGGTTGTATCGTATTTGCCTGGATGAAGCAAGCGATAAGGACGACGACCTCTAACCTCGATGGTGCCAAAACCTGTGTCGGCCAATAGCTTTAAATAATCCTTAAGCGGAAGTGAGCCACTTAAACATTCGGCTCGTAATTGATCGTCATCTTGTAAATTTTGAGGAATGCCCTGCTCGCAAATAGGGTCTGACAAAACAAGACGCCCATGAGGTTTGAGCACTCGGTACATTTCGGCTAACGCCGTTTTGAGATCTTCTTGTTTGAAGATATTGAAAAGACAATTTTGAGCCGCCACGTCAATCGAATTTGAATCCACGGGAAGTTGCAACGCTGAACCCTTACGCAGCTCTACAAAATCTTTATTAAACCACGAGTTGCTTTTTTCTGCCTCAATAAAATTATCCGAACATTTCTGCAACATCCCATCGACAATATCAATACCAACGACCGTTTGAGCTGCGCGAGTAAAGTAGCTGAATTGTAACAGTTCCATTCCCCCGCCCACACCGACGTAGAGCACCTTGTCGCCAGGGTTAATATCTCGAGGATGCACAGTGCTCCCACACCCATAGTTCATGTCTTGCATGATTTTGGGAATAAACAACTCGGGAAACTTCCAAATCGGAGTTGTGGTACAGCAAAGGCCCTTGTTAGGTTCAAGGGCCGCCGCTTGGTACAAATCGTGGGTCGCTTCTAGG
>JBNKYI010000172.1:0-6058 GCA_050300815.1 Fibrobacterales bacterium | reverse complement strand
CTTCACTTCTTCCACGCGCTTTTGAATGGCTTTACGGCATTCGCTGATGATGTCTCGAATGTCTTCGAGCGCCTCATCATCAATTCCTGCGGTTAATGTCGATATGTCACGAATATCGGGATGGTGGCGGCTTAAGCTCTCTTTAGCCAAATCCATCGTTTCACGCTGGTAAGCTCTAACTGCCAATGGCAAGTATTCGGGCCCAGTGGTAATATGCTCAGCAGTAACATGGTACTCGCCTGATTTTTCTTTTTTTACCAATCCCAATTTCAAGAGAAGTTTAATTGATTTTTCGACCTCTTTAGCGGGAACTTTTGGAGAAAGATTATTGCCTAGTTCTTCAAAATCACCCTTAAAGCCAATAATCTGTACCATTGCTCTAACTGCAGAATGAACCCAAGACTGGTAAAATTCGTACTTTTCCTTATCAAGGGTCTGCACACCAACCGTTCGCAACGAAAGTAACTTTTCGAAATAGGTTTTATTCTGTGCTTCCGTTTTTGCTTTAGAAAAAGAAACTAAGGTCTCAAAATATTCTGCTTCTTTTTCATTGAATCCGCACAGATGAATAACGGCCGAAACTTTAGTCGAAGAAAGATGGTACTTGTCTTGAAATATTTTGACTAAATACCCCGAATCAATTCCTATTTTTCGCCCCATATAGCGATAAGAAAAGAAAGAGCTTTCTTCTTTCTTCTCCTTATAGAAATCTCGCAAAAATGCGCGGTAATCTAAATATTCAAAGACATTCACCATGAATTGCTTCCACCTCAGTTCTTATCTTAACTGTCTAAGAACCTCTAACTCATTCTGCATGAGTATTTTGCTCTCCTAAAACGCCACCGTTGAGAAATTCTCCTGAAAAAAGTTCCCAAATTACTTTAATAAACTTTGTCATATTCACGTCCTTCCCTTTTCCGAAATAGAATGTAGATCCTAAATCAAAAAGTTCGATGAGAAGGTGTTGAATAAGTGTTGATGTAAATATCATCACTGTCACTTGCCCCAATACTAGCTTTTACAAGGCCAATGGACACTTAAAATGTCGGAATTTTAGTAAACTGGCCTAATTGATTGGTGTTAAAAACTCCAGAAGAGCAGTATTTCATTGCTTTAAAATGAACAAACGAAGTGCAACACTTCCTTTTGATTCAAGTAAACACGAATTTATCGAGTGAAGTTGGAAAATCAGCTCCAATCAATTAGGCCAGTTAGGAATTTTAGGGAAGAATCCTAAAATGCCATTTCTTAAAAAGGTATTTAGATTTACAAACACCCAACCGGATGGAGAAAATATGCTTCGCAATTCAACGAATATTCAACGCCAGACTTCACATTTCCCGAGATTGCACTCTATCGGACTTGCCGTGGCCTTAGCATGCACTTGGACACAAGCGCAAAATTTGCCAACAGAAGACCCAAAACCTCTGGAGAATCAAGCTCTAGTCAAATCTCAGAAAGTCGAATCTGAAACCGCAAATTCTTCTCCATCCCAAGAGGTTTCTCCACCAGCTCCCTCGGCCACGCCCCAGATACATTCCACCTCACCTGCTGTTGAAAACAAACAAGCGGTAACCGAACCTCCTCAAGATTTGCAAAACTCCGAAAAAACGACAAATGCACAATCCCAAACCCCTCTCCCGTCAGATGGAGAGCAGACAAATGCAGAGCAAGAATCCGGCTCTGATGACGGCTTTGCCTTTCACTCTGGCGGTGTCGCTGTCGGCGTATTAACGTTAGATGGTTTAACTTGGAGTCGAATCTCTTGGCGACCCGAGCTTTCTATAGGCAAACTAGGCGTTGTGTTTGACCTCGAACTTTTTGTCGATGGCAACGGAAAATTTTCTTCTCGAGGCTGGGAATTTGGCACTCGCGATCAGATCCTCAATACCCTCTACCGAAAAATCTATTACATTCGTTGGGCCCATCCTGGCGATCCCTTTTACGCCCGTATCGGAGCTCTAGAAAATATGGCTTTTGACGCCGGGGGACTAATTGTCAACAATTTTGGCAATGTCGCTCTCTATCCCGGCCAGAAACCTCTAGGCATTCATTTGCAACTCAATCAATTGGGGAACTTAAACGGCAGTCTCGAAACCTTCACCAACTCTATTGAAGACTGGCAACACGGAGGTGGAGTGCTTGGTCTGAGAGGATCTTTTAGCCCACTCGCCTCATTGCCCTTGCCCATTATCTCTGAACTTCGACTCGGTGCGTCGTGGGTCAAAGATTTCAACCAATTCGCGTCTATTCCCGACAAAGATGGCGATGGTTGCCCTGATCGCTTAGACGACCGCCCCAGCGATAAGAGCCATTGTGTTCGCTTTGTCGATTCTGAACGCATGAAAGACAATGGCGTCTCTCAAGAAATCATCGACCAAGTCGATAGTCTCGTTCGCCCCGATGAAGAGCGTAAATCTGCAGAAATCCGCGGCGATTTCGAAAAAAGTCGCCCCTTTGCCTTACTGGGCTTTGACGCCGTTCAGCCCCTTATTCATACGATACTCCTCGACTGGAAAGTCTACTCAGCCTTAGCCTTCCCTCTAGATCAAGATCTTCCTATTGCCGATGCCTTCGGCTCAATCCCTCTGGGGTCTTCACTTAAATTCTTCATCTTTGATTTGGGATTAGAATACCGCTACTTTCAAAACTATTTTAACGCCGGACACTTCGACGCTTACTACGACATGGAAAGAGTCAAATTTGTTCAAGATGCTTATCTCACAAAGTCTGAACTCTACTGGGGTATCGACCGCGGCGTACGCAAAGGGATACACGGCTGGTTAGGAGTTGATCTCGGCGGCGTCCTCATCGTAGGAGGCAGCTACACTCACATGTTTACCGATCTTAAAGGAGCAGAAGACGATCGAGCCTACACCGGTTCTGCCGCCTTGGGGGATATGCTCGTTCAACTCATCCCCAAAATTTCTAGCGCCGAAGTCTTTTACGAAAAAGACAAAGTTGGACTCGGTTTAAATAACGAAGGCAAAAGAGATCAGTTCTGGGAGCTTTCAACCTATAGTCGATATGGATACCGTATTGGTGTAGAGATGGCACAAGGCATGACTCTGCGCATTGGCTCTCTCGTCACCCATGAGTACATCGAGGGTCAGGGGTTAGAAAGCCGCACCAATTTCACAGCAGAGACGATATTCACGTTCTAAGCGCTGAGATTGGGTGGGCACTGTTTTGTTATAATTTTTCCTCTGAGGCAACTCTGAGGTGACTCTGAGGTAAAATTCCTCCACTGGCAATACTCCGTAAAAAAGCGCCCCATCAAAAAGGATAGATAACCTCTTTAATATAAGGAACTTACAAAACACTCAATTGTTTTTAACTCAAAAAGCCTCAGAGATCCCTCTGAGGCTTTTTGGTTTTCGCTTAGGCTTTAATCGCTTATTTATTTCTTTTCAGCCAACATTTCATCAATCATTTGAGGGCTAAAACGTTCGGCTTTTTTGCCGTTAACATAGAAGCTAGGTGTTCCTCTTACACCGACATCATTTCCCAAAGCCATGTCGGTTGCAATGATGTCATTCTTAGTCGAATCAAGTTTCATATCTACTTTAAACTTTTCTATGTCTAATCCCAAGCTATCTGCGACTTTAACAAAAACACCTTCACTCAAATCTCTAAAGTGAGGAGCCAAAGCGTAGCGATATTCCCAGAATTTGCCTTGATTTTTAGCCGCCATACTCGCTGCGTGAGCCGGAGGAGATAGAGTGTGAAAACTCAATGGAAAATGTTTGAAAACCACGCGAACTTGGTCGGGGTATTTTTCTTGAATCGATTTGACCATGCCCGAAGCACGTGCGCAATACGGACATTGAAAATCTGAAAATTCAACAATGGTAATTTTCGCATTTTCAGGACCCGCTACCGGTGAATCGCCGATGGGAATGTCGTGTACCTTATTGGCGTTCTCTATGTCGGCTCTTACTCTTTCCACATCAACGCCGGCCGCTTTAAAGACTTGATGTAAAAATTGAACTTCTTCTTCGAGCTTTTGTACGCGCTCTTCAACTGAGCCTTTACCCGTTTCAGCTTGACAAGCCACCCAAACGGCGGCGATAATTCCAATGGTCCAAAAGGTCTTTTTCATTTGCTATCCAAGGTTTAATTAAAGATTAAAGGTCTAAAAATTTAGCATAAATGTACTGGCAATAGACTCGAGTGACAAGGTCAGCGCATTTTTTTTCTCTCTCTGGGCTGTTTTACTTTAACCGATTTTAGAGTATTTTTGTGCCCAATTACCGTGAAACATTCTAGCGACATCCGAAAACGGGTTTCAATCGAGGCAACTTTTTAGATGTCATTCATTTCAAAACTAAGGAGAAAACCATGAGTACTGCCGAAAAAATGGAATTCCAAACCGAGGTCAAACAGCTTTTACATTTGATGATTCACTCTCTCTACTCTTCAAAAGAAATTTTTCTAAGAGAATTGGTTTCAAATGCTGCTGACGCCATTGATAAGGTTCGTTTTGAATCTATCGCCCATCCCGAAATTCTAGGAGAAGACAAAGAATTTCGCATCGATATTAAACTCGATGAAGGCAACAACAAAATAATCCTGAGTGATAACGGGATTGGAATGAACAGAGAAGATTTGATTCAAAATTTGGGAACCATCGCCCGCTCTGGCACCAAAAAGTTTATGGAATCTATGCAGGGTGATAAAAAAGACTTCAACATGATTGGTCAGTTTGGCGTGGGTTTTTACTCACTATTCATGGTTGCCGATCACTGCGAAGTTAGAACCCTAAGAGCAGGAGAATCTCAGGGTTACCGTTGGAGCTCTACAGGAGAAGGCGATTTTGAAATTGAAGAGTGCGAGAAACTCACTCGTGGCACGACCCTCACCCTCACTCTTAAAGAAGACGAAAAAGAATTTTTAGACAACTGGCGGGTTCGTTCAGTGCTCACTAAATACAGCGAATTTATTACTCATCCTATCTTTCTCGAATTTGAACAAGAAGTGGGCAAAGACGACGACAAGAAAAAAGAATGGATTGAAGAACAAATTAACTCTAAGCCCGCTATCTGGCGCCGTTCTAAAGGTGAGGTTACTGAAGAACAGCACAAAGAGTTTTTTGCTCATCTTTCAAATCAAAGCGGCGAGCCCTTTGCCACGATTCACAACAAGGTTGAAGGGGTTAACGAATACTTTAACTTGGTTTATATCCCCACCAAAGCCCCCTTTGGCATTCTTCATCACGACGCACAAAACGGCATTAAACTCTATGTTAAAAGAGTCTTTATCATGGACGAATGCAAAGACCTTCTTCCCAATTGGCTACGCTTTGCTCAAGGAGTTGTCGACAGTGAAGACCTTCCCCTTAACGTAAGTCGCGAGATTTTGCAAAACAACAAGATCGTAGCCAATATCAAGAAAAATCTCACTAAAAAAATTCTCGAAGCTCTGCAAAAAAAGGCAGAAGAATCGCCATCAGAATACAATGAGTGGTTTGTCGAAATGGGAAATGTGCTCAAAGAGGGCTTTTACATGAATTGGGAACACCTCGACGAATTAAAATCCCTCATGCGTTTTCAATATTCTGCAGGAAGTGACGCCAACGAATTGATTTCTTTGAAGACTTATATCGAACGCATGAAAACCGATCAAAAAGAAATCTATTACATTACGGGTGATTCTCGCTCAGCCCTACTCAACTCTCCCCACCTTGAGATTTTTAAAGATAAGGGAATCGATGTCTTGTTTCTCGTAGATCCCATCGATGAGTGGATGATGCAAAGCCTAACGGATTTTGAAGGTAAAAGTTTTAAAAATATCACCCAAGGCGATATTGATCTCGATGGAGACGACAAAAAAGAAGTGCCCAAAGCCGAAGGTCCTGTTCGCTCGCTAATCGAAGGATTGACCAAACGCTTTGAGTCTCAAATCAAAGAAGTTCGTCTTTCTAAGCGTCTCAAAGATTCTCCCTCTTGCCTCGTGGCTGCAGAGGGTGACCTCAATGCGAATATGGAGCGAATTTTAAAGATGACTCAACAAAAGATGGAAGCCTCTAAACGCATCCTTGAGTTGAATCCCGAGCATC
>JBNKYI010000171.1:2891-6083 GCA_050300815.1 Fibrobacterales bacterium | reverse complement strand
GATGGATGTATGGACACCGTCTTATCGACCACACTTATGAGAAATTCTTGGGTACTTTTGCATCCAGAAGCATTTGTGTATGTTGCCGTATATGTGCCCGCATCAGAGAGTTGAATCGATGCAAAAGTGAGTTCTCTTGTATCTGCGCTAAATCCATTGGGGCCGCTCCAGCTCCAGCTGCCACCGACATTAGGTTGAGGGCCGATTTTTAAAGACAATCCTTCATCTATGGATGCAGTGGATGTTTCATTCCAAGCTCCACCATTTATTTGGATATAGGGAGTGAGGGTTGAAGGGGTACAAACAGATGAATCTACAGCGCAATAAGGGGGCTGTGGTAGGCTGTCGCGAATATTGGAAATAGTCGATGCCCAGTCGGATGCTGGGTTAACTTGAGCTAGACCAATAACACCGTCATTGATACGATTGGTTAAATTAGTAACATTGTCCCACCGGCTATCGTGACCTGTATTTGCACCACCAACGCCATATCCCGCATCGGCAAATATCGGTTTGCCATAGGTTTTATATGTCCATTCCCAAGTGGGAAGAGCGTCAGACCATGAGTCGCTGATGAATTTCGTATCTCCCCTAGAAGAGCCCCCCGAAGTATGGATATAAGAAATGTCTTTCATTGGCATGTTAGAATACCACTCTTTTTGCCAAGTGGTGTCGCGCCAAGGCGAAATGTCGATAGAAAAGAGGGCCGCGGGTGCACTCGATTTGACGGTATTGATGATATCGGCCATGAGCTGACCCGCTTCTGCATAAGTTAAACCCCCATTTTCTTGAGATGACAATGTGTACTGTGTGTAATCAGCTTCTATTAGCCAAACACTTGGGCTTGAACCCATAATGTTGTTTACACCTTTGGCAAAGGTTTCATAAATATTGAGAATTTTTTGCCTATTATCTCGTATGTATTGCGCCCCTTTTTGACACAAATTGGATGTTTCGCTTACATTGCAATCTTGAAGATTTTGATCTCGCCTTGCCGCAAAAGCAATGACGTAAGTGTGGTTAACCGGGACTTTTCCATTGGTTTTCGCAAGGTTGTAGTAACCATCAAGATTAAATGTTTCACTTGAACCAATCCAGCCACCCGTTAAATAATCAACTTGTTGCATTAGGGCTGAATCTGCCTTTGCATTAGAATCACCCGTTCCAAAGTGAAATCGACAAGAAGAAAAGGCGTCACCTGCATGGAGTAATGTCAAAGGAAAAAGTAGGATAGATAAAAGGAAGGCGCGGACAATGGCCTTTGAGAAAGGGAGTTTGATTTTAAGTAAAGATAACTTTTCCAAAGTTATACTCCTCGGTTTTGAATTAAGCAATTAGCTAGAATATATTCCAAGGAAATTAACTATGGATAAAAACTTTTAAAAAGTGTTGACTCAAAATCCAGCCCTCAAACTGTAACTACTTGATTCTTAATAAACTTAGATTTGTTGCATAGGTTTGAATTTGCGGTGAGGGATAGGCGGAATAAAATCTGGTAAGTTTTGCGACCCTGTAAATTGCAGACAACAGCAAGAAAAAAGCCGCCCTACAAAGGCGGCTCTGCAAACAGAATAAGAATATTCTAAAATTAGCCACACTGCTCATCAAGAGTAAATGTCGCCTCTAAATTCACTTCGGGCCAAAGTACCGCCTTGCCGTCTTTGCCCTTGTGCAAGTCTTTGCACTCTGCGTTAAGCGCATCAGCCGAGGCCTGAGCGTTAAAATCAGAAAACTGAATAGAACTTTTCAAAGAGAGACCTTCACCATATTCCGCCTTAAAGGGAATCTCTTTTTCGATGCCGTTGAAGACAATCACCAAAGTGCCTTCGCCCGTTGATTCTATCGATTTAACCATCGCCTTAATCATCCCATCTTCAGCTAACGAACCAAAGAAAACTCGAGCAAGACGCTCATCGCGTACCGGCAAGTTCGAATTTACAGATTTTGTATTAATCACCACCGATGCATTTTTCAACGTTAATATCGGCTCTATAGATTGTTCGGGAGCGACCAGCGTCAAACTATCAAAAGCCCCCCCCACAGCCGCTTTGTCTGTAAATTTGAACGCAGTCCACTTCACTTCTGTCTCTTTGAGACTATAGAGGCAATTCACTTTTTCTTTAGGCGCAGCTTTAACTTCAGCTGTCTCTTTCTTTTCATTACACGCAAAAAGAGCAATTCCCGCTAGAGCGCTCACAAACCAAATTTTTCTTCTCATGATAATCCTTCCATTATTATCCTAGGTCAAAGCATAGCAAGTGCTCACATGCCTGCCAAGACCCTACAGTCTAAATCGTCTTCTTTCATTGCAAACCGAGCTTTTCATGATGAAATATCGCGAAGTGTTAGAGGTGTCCTAAAAGAAGAGCAAGGTTAAAATAGCGAAGGTGGGTATTAAGATTCCCCCAGACCAAATCAAATAGCCGAAAAATGAAGGCATTTTAATTTTATTTTCTTCGGCAATTGCCTTGACCATAAAATTAGGCGCATTACCTATATAGGTATTCGCCCCCATAAATACGGCGCCCATCGAGATGGCAAGAAGGGTTTGCGAATGAGTGACCATGAGATCGTGCACGGTATAACTCTCGCCCAAGGCCGTATTGAGGAAAACCATATAAGTCGGAGCATTATCTAAAAAGCTCGAAAGAATTCCCGTAGCCCAAAAGAAAGCCCCATTCACAAATTCACCACTCGAGTCGACAACCGAATTGATGACGCTCGCCAAGGGTCCGTTACTTCCCGCCTTGAGCATCGCAATGGCGGGCACCATCGTGATAAAGATGGTGGCAAACAATTTAGCCACTTCGAGAATGGGCTCCCACGTGAAGCCATTTCCTTGGCGGGCACTCGAACTCACGGGCGTCAGCTTTAGAGAAACAAAGGTGATCACTAAAAGAAGAACGATCTGTATTAACATCCCCACTGGCATTGTTACGTAATGCACCGTAAAAGCGTCTCCGAGCTTCATTGAACTCACCAGCACTGCAAAAATCACAAAGGGAAGAAGCAAAAGATTCGCCTTGCCCTCTAGTCCCAATTTTTCGCCAGATGCTTTGGGGGGAGCACTTTCTTCTTTCTTATACAAATAGGCGTCAAGAAAGAAAAAGCCGACCAACAGCATCGCCAAAGCTGACAGCATGGGAGCCAACATGTGCTCCGTCGTCCAGAAGAAGCTAACTCCCTTGAGAA
>JBNKYI010000171.1:0-2881 GCA_050300815.1 Fibrobacterales bacterium | reverse complement strand
ATGTGTTTTGTTTTTGCGCCAAGCGTTTGCCCGAATCAAAGGACGGATGAGAAGCATCGCCGCCCCGGTTGTTCCCATAACTGAGGCGAGCAAAGAACCAATTAAAATAATTCCCGCGTTGAGAATCGGGGCTCCGACCAAATCTCCTTTAAGGCGCACCCCACCCGCGACCGTAAACAAAGCCAATAGCAAACAAATAAAGGGAATGAATTCTAAGAGATAGGTTTCTAAGACATAGAACGCCGCCATACTCACCCCATTGCCGATGAGAAAAGACAGCAAAAAAAGCGTTCCCCAAAAAAGGGAAACCTTGCCATAATGGTGATGCCAAAAGTGAGGCGCAACCAAGGGAAATAATGCAATCGAAAGCAATATGCCCATAAAGGGAATCACCCAAAGCAAACTGAGTGAACTGCCGTCAAGATGAGGGGCGTGGTGATGTTCATCTCCATGTTGAGACTCACGGCTATGATGCTCATCTCCCGCCATTACAGCAATGGGCTCTGCGTGAGCACTGGGTGAAGCTTCAACTTCGTGATCGTTGACTTGTTGATCTTTGAGAATCTCAGCCTCTGC
Source organism: Fibrobacterales bacterium (assembly GCA_050300815.1). Classification (GTDB taxonomy): domain Bacteria; phylum Fibrobacterota; class Fibrobacteria; order Fibrobacterales; family CAWVXU01; genus JBNKYI01. Next base: position 2,305 of record JBNKYI010000171.1, on the reverse strand, counting down.
AGGAGCTGCTTTTAGTGTAGAATCTGCTGCAAAACTGGAACTCACCAATAAAAGAAAGCCCACCACAAATCGAACTAACACACTCATTTTCTTATAGGATACATTCATTTTATACCACTCAGATTCTTTCGGACACTATTATATATTTGTTCTGTATCATATGCAATTTTCCGATCGTATAATTTTTGTTTCTGAAGCGAAAGTCAATACTTTTGCCAAAATTGAAGGGGATGAACACCTTCATCTTACTAAAGTATTGCGAGTAAAGCCCGATCAAGATATTCGGGTCGCCGATGGTCGTGGGCGTTTTTTCAAAGCGACGGTCAGCGATATCAAGCCGCGCTTCAGTCAATTGCACATTAAAGAAATCGATTATGAGTCTGCAACCCCACCTCGATTACATCTCGCTGTGGCCTTGCTCAAAGGAAAAAATCTCGAACAAGTTATCGAAAGTTGCGGCCAACTCCCTATTGCTAGTCTCACGCCCTTAATTACAGATCGCACCCAAGGGGCCAATCAAAGAGAAAGTGAGCACCTTCTTGAGCGAATGCAAATGAAATCCACAGTTTGTCTTAAACAGGCGATCAAGCCTTGGCTGACTCAAATTCATCCCCCCATTTCTCTCGACACCTACTTAGAAAACATCTCTCATCCTATTGCCTTTATGGAACCCAGTCTCGCTAGTGCAAAAGTCAACTGGCAAGAAATCGAGGAACTCTCTTTGTTATGCGGCCCCGAAGGAGGCTGGTCTCCTGAAGAAATAACGCGGTTAAAACTCAAGGGGCATTCTTTTCACCTCGGCGAAACCGTATTGAGAGCGCAGAGCGCCCCTTTCTTCGCCTGTGGTAAATTAAGCGTCTTGGCTCCTCAGCTATTTAAAGGATAACTCAAATTCAAAGCTCTCGACTTAAGGAGCTTTCCACTTAAACGTTTTGCGGTGCTCTTTGGTCGAGCCAAATTCAACCAAAGCTTGGCGATGGGATTTTGACCCGTAGCCTTTGTTCTTTTTCCAATCATAGTGGGGATAAAGCAAATCCAACTCATCCATCATGCGATCTCGATAAACTTTAGCCAATATCGAAGCTGCGGCAATAGAGGCCACTCGATCATCTCCTTTGACCAAGGTAAACTGGGGATTTAGAATTCGAGCATTGAGTTGATTGCCATCAATCAAACAAAGGGTATTTGATGTAAGCTTTGCAGATTCAACGGCTCTGCTCATCGCTAAAAAGGTCGCTTGCAAAATGTTAATTTCATCGATTTCGGCAGAAGTCGCCAAACCGATTCCCCAGCGATAAGCCCATTTTTTAACAGGGTCAAACAAGGCTTCACGTTTTTTTTCTGTCAGCTTTTTAGAATCTCTTAGACTTTTGAGCAACTCTTCGGGGGCTTGAGGATAAAACTGCACGCAAGCCGCCACCACTGGCCCCGCCAAAGGGCCTCTCCCCGCCTCATCAATTCCCGCAAATCCCTCATACGAGCCCTCAGCTTCTAAATACGTTTTCATCCATTCTTCAGCTTGGGCTATCGAAATGCCTTCGGGTAATTTTAAGGGTTGAGCAGCCAATAGCGCTCTCCTTCTTTAGCAACCTCTCCTGTAGCAAAAGCCCTTACGACTTTCCAATAATGCTCGTGCTCTTTTTTAAGCACCTTGGCCGCAATATTTTCGGGGCTATCTTCAGAAGTGATCTCGACAACGTCTTGCAACAAAATAGGGCCGAGATCATAATCTCCACTGACCAAATGAATCGTCATTCCCGAAAATTTGACCCCCCGCTCATAGACCGCTTGGTGCACATTCATCCCATAAAAACCTTCTCCGCCAAAGGCCGGAAGAAGCGAAGGGTGTATATTGAGAATTTTGTGGGCGTATTTCTTTAGCAATCCATCGGGAATTTTTTTCATAAATCCCGCGAGAACAATTAAGTCAACTCGGTGATCAGCCAACTCATCAAGCAACTTTTTCTCATATTCTAACGGGTCTGGGTGAGTCTTCGAACTCAAATGCAAAACGGGAATGCCAGCTCTTTGCGCTTTTTCTACGGCCCCGCACGTCGAATTATTCACCATCAAAAATGCAATTTCGACGGGTAACTCTCCCGAATGTTTCCGATCGATCAGACTCTGAAAGTTAGAGCCTCCACCCGAGGCAAATACCGCAATTTTAAACATGGCGTTCTCCTTTGGGATAATAATAGAAACTGTTTGGGACACCTCTAAAACTCAAATCAGAAATTCTAACGCTAGGTAAAGTAGGGCGCTGTCGGACGCCACAGAAAGTGAATAAAAAAGGCCGACACTCAAT
>JBNKYI010000170.1:0-6089 GCA_050300815.1 Fibrobacterales bacterium | reverse complement strand
GCAGCCATGTGGCAGCCATGTGGCAGCCGTTTTTCATACAGGCTCATACAAAGAATTTCGTTCAACGGCTTCGCGCCCCCGAGATTCAATCCATTGAATAATCTGTTCACTGTGTAAAACGGGTTTTTGAATTCCACCGGCCATTGAATAAATTTTTGTCGAGTCATCAATGGTTCCATCTAAATCATCAACGCCAAAATCTAAAGACTCTAAGGCAACATCCATTCCCAACATCACCCAATAAGCCTTGAGGTGTTTAAAGTTGTCTAGCATCAAGCGAGCGACGCAATATTCCCTTAAATCGACTTCAGGACCCACTTCGGGTAAATTTGAAAGCGCATTGTTCTCATTGAGATAACGCAGTGGAATAAAGCTCATGAATCCATTGAATTCATCTTGAAGCTCACGCAATTTGAGCATATGATCAATTCGATGGCGCGCGTCTTCAATATGGCCGTATAGCATCGTCGCATTCGAGCGCAATCCCATTTGGTGCGCCGTGCGATGAACCTCTAGCCAGCGGTGAGCCGGAGCTTTGCCCCCGGCAATTTTACGGCGAACTTCGGGGTCAAAAATCTCGGCCCCTCCCCCTGGCAAAGAATCCAATCCCGCCCTCTGTAAACGCGAAAGAGTTTCTTCGACGCTGATTCCACTTTTGCGAGCAAAAAAAGTAATCTCAACTGCCGTGAATGCCTTAACGTGAATTTCAGGACGCAGTGATTTGATTTTTGCAACCAATTCTTCTCCGTATTCAACTCCGCGATCAGGATGAACTCCCCCAGTAATGTGAACCTCTGTTAAGGTTCCAACCGGGTACCTATCGAGTTTTTCTTTGAGGTTTTCGAAGGAATACTCCCAAGCACCTTCTTCTTCGGTTTGCTTAGGCGTTCGATAAAAGGCGCAAAATTTACAACTGTAAATGCATTTATTTGTCGGTTCAAAATGAACATTGCGATTGTAAAAGACGGCATTTCCATGCCATTTTTCTTTAACGCTATTTGACAATTCTTTGAGCCACTCTAAATTGGCTTGCTCGTAGAGATAAATTCCTTCTTCTGCATTGAGACGAATTTCCTCTTTTACCTTCTGTTCAATCACTTCGCGCAAATTATTTATCCTTCGAAAGTTCAAAGCCAAAAATAGTCATTCTCTCTCTCGCTTTCGTCCTTTCAAAATAAAGGCCCCTTTAAAAATCCTAGCAGATTATCTTACCAAAGGTAATTACCTTTAGGCTATGAATTGGAGTTCTCTTAATTGGTTAGATACCCTTTGTCTCGCCCTTGCCTTGTGGTTTGGCCTTTTCGGACTTTGGCTGGGCTTGGTGAGATCTCTCTTTAACCTCGCAGCCCTCTTGACTGCCGCGCTCTCTGCTTGGTTTCTCGCTGGCCCTCTCGCTATCGAAATTAAAATCTGGTTTAATTTACAATCTCATGCAATGACCCAGATTCTTTGCGCTGTTTTTCTCTTTGTCAGTATTTATCTCATTGTGCGCTGGCTAGGAAAGAGAATTCACAAATTTTTGCACGATGCCGAATTAGGCTTGTAAAACCGCCTAGCCGGGCTCGTCTTCGGACTGGCTAAAGCCAGTCTCCTCAGTATTCTGTTAATGGCCCTTATTCAACTCATCCCCCCCGAGTTTATCGAGCCTCACCGCAGTCGCTCGATAGCCTATCGCATCTACCTTTGGGCTGACCCTCCTGGCTGGATTCAACAAATACACCCTTCGACTCCGCCTTCTGGAGCTTCTAAAATATCTCTAACGCCCTAAAAAACGGGCCAAATGGGCCAAACGGGCCTGATGGATTGGGATCGAAATACACGGGAAGAATATTCCCCTCTCTTTTGATGGGAAATTGGTTTAAAAAAGCGTAGAATTAACTAAACTTTCCCTGTTAAATCGTTGTTAATTGGTTTATTTGACTGCACATAAAGACATAGCTTATCACTTAACCCTTGATTTCGGATCAGGTCGTGACACCAGGCACCTTAGAATATCTTCGAAGTTGCGAAGAACCTACAGCTGGTTTACCCGAATTGTTCTGCTTGGGTTCATGCTCTTTTGGATTCAATTGGGCAGTTTTGTCTATTATGGATTCACTAATTATGTCGAGTCTTCTCGAAATCAACTGATTAAGTCTCAGCTGCAAGAGAAAAAAGACGAGCTTACCGCTCAAGAAAACCAAGTCGATCACTTCAAAAATTTCTATCAAAATCTTGCTTTGCGCTACGGAATCGGTCCTTTAACTTCTGATGAATTTGAATTAGGCGTGGGTGGCCCTCTCAACAAAGACTCACTGGTCAAGCGTTTGATTCACCCCGGTTTGATGAAAGAAGCTGAATTCGCCCGTCTTCTCGAAAGGGTTGATAACAAGGTTCGTTTCAGTGAAGGTTATTACTCAGATATGCAGGCTCACCTCGAGCGAAACTTGAATAACTGGCGCTTTATTCCCTCATCTAAACCCGCTAGTGGTTATTTCAGCTCGGGATTTGGCTCTCGGATACACCCAGTTACAGGGCACCGTCTAACCCATGCAGGCCTTGATATCGCCAACGCTCCTTGGACCCCAATTATGGCGACTGCCGATGGCGTCGTCGAAAAAGTCGACCGCGGACCTCACTTAGGGATTTACGTCAAGATCAATCATAATAACGGTTATCAGACCGTCTATGGGCACATGAAACAAACTGCAGTTAAAGTGGGGCAATTTGTTAACCGCTATGATCTCATTGGTTATATGGGAAGCACGGGACGCTCTACTGGAACTCACGTTCATTACGAAGTTCGCCTGCACGAAAAACATATTAATCCCATTGATTATATTCTTCCCGGAGATTACATCGTCGATTAATCCATCGTCTAATCGGGTGTGATCCCTCTTTTTCTATACTCTGCATTTTTTTCCGAAATCTACGGCTTTCCCAAAGAAGGAGAAGTTGAATGGATTGAAATTTGTTCAGAAGAAATCCAACAAGATACCCTTTGGATCACAAATTCCAGAGGAGAAGCTCTTCAAATTACTCCCTTTGACTCTGAATGCTGCTTAATTTCAAAGCAAACCTTGCCTTCTGAAATTTTTGAATACTCCCCTTTTTCGCCCTGTCTACAAAGCTCAGAAGTCTTTTTTCCGTTAAGCAATTCGGGGGGGCAACTTTTGCTGTGGCGGCAAGACACCCTCATTGACTCTATCACTTGGCCTTCAATTCTCCCCTCGCAGCGAGGAAATTCTTGGACAAGTAAGGGATTGAGATCTCCCACTCCGGGATACTCCGAGCCCCTTTCTCCACCTTTACAACTCACCTCACATCGCATAAATTCATCGCAAATCAAAGTTCAAGTGCGATCTTTCTGCCGTTTCTCTCTCATTTTAACCAATCGATTAGGTCAGAGAGTGAAAGGCTCATCTCTTTATCCCAAGGGCTGGAATTCGATTCTCATCAATGCCCCCCTCGAAAACGAACCCTTTTATCTCGAAATCACCTGTGCCACCTCAGGCTCACCTAATGAAATTTCTGAAACTTATATTCTGGATTAGTTTGTTGATGCAAACTTCAAGCACTCTCGTTGAAGCTTCATCTTTATTTAACCCCTTGCTGGGCAATCGAGTTTTTCTCTCCCCAGACTCTGCAGTAGAAAATGCTTTTATTGCCCAATTCTACGCCGGGGCTCGTAACACTCATCTCTTACACGGATTTTATTTTTATCTCTCACCCTCACCCTCACTTGTCGCAATCGACTTTCAATTTCACCAAGTTAAAGATCTGCAGCGCACCGACTTAGAACTCAACACCCTAATATGGGGATGGACTTGGAAAAATTTTTCTCATCGCTGGGGATTTTATGGCGAAACTCCACAAAGAAATCTGAATTTTATTCAACAGACCTATCACCAACTCGTTTATCAAAAACAGCACTTTGGGCTTTTGCTCGAAGTCGACCGCTCTGAGTTGAGCCTTGAGGGAAGTCAACAAATTGAAAACGTGGAGTGGCGTTTTAGACTTTACACCCTAGACATCAGCAAAGGCATAAGCTCTTTAACAGATGAACCTTGGTTTAGTCATTTAACCTTGCGGCTGCCACAGTTACTTGCCTCACCCTTTACTCCCGAAATACAATTCTATTTGCCCCAAGGGGTGATCAGTTATTCGCTCTATTTTGCGTGCAACTCGTGGGGAATCGGATTCACCTATTTACCCACCTTTGTGTCTAAAGAAAAATGGCAAAATACCTTGGGTCTTTGGCTAAACTACTCTCCTTGATTGGGTAAGGGAGCTTCACCAATCATATCAATGCTTTTCCAGTGTCCTTTTCTAATTCGCCATCCAAAAGAGGCCATCAAAACCACCATGTAAAGAGTAAGAATACTCCAAAGCCAATAGATGTCTTTTACCCCCGAATAAACCACCAAAGCGCTGGGCAAAACAAGAACCAATGTGCCACACAAAAGCAAGACCTTCATGACATAAGAGGTGTCACCCGCCCCTTTAAGATGGGCGGAAAAGAGAACCTGAAAGCCATCAAATAAGCTGAATAACGCGCAAAATCTCAATAAATCAACGGTCAGATTTCTAATCGGCTCCACGGTTTCTGCCGAGGCATTCGTCAAAAACAAATCTGCAAATAACGTGGGGATTCCCAAATAAAGAAGGGCCATAAAGGCCATAAAGCCCCCGACAATTCGGGCTCCATAGGCCAAAGCCTTTTGAGCGAGACGGGGATTTTTTTGTCCCATGTATTGACCAACCAAAATCTGAACTCCAAATCCGATTCCCATTAAAGGTAAAAAGGCGAGAAAGTGAATTTGAAAGGCAATATTTGAAGCCGCTAGCTCCACCTCACCTAGGGTACCTAATAGCAATGTGAAAACAGAAAAGGCCAATACGTCTACAAAAAAGTGCACTCCAGCGGGCATGCCAAAGCGAATCAGTCTGAAGAAAACCAACGGGTTGAATTTCCAAAGAAAAAGTTGATAGCGCTCCACCATTTTTTTCCTAAAAAGCATCACCACCAATATGAAAACCGTGAGCAATTGGGCCAGTGAAGTCGCAATGGCCGCCCCCTTTACTCCCCATTGAGGCAAACCCCATTTGCCAAAGATTAAGCCGTAGTCTAATACCAAATTGATAAGCGTTCCCACAACATTGACCCAAACCAAGGGCCAAGGATGCCCTCTTCCCGACCAATAACCTGAGAGTACCCCCAAGAGCGCTAAAGGAAAATAGCCCAAGTTAAGAAAATTGAAATACTCAATCTCATATTGAAGAATCAAAGTATCTTGCTGAAAATGGCCAAAAAGTAATGGCGAAATCCACCACAACAAGGGAATCAAAGGAAGAATAATCAACGAAAAATAAAATCCTTGCCACAACACTGGGCCAATGCGCTCTTTCTTGTCTGAGCCGTAGTACTGTGCCACGAAGGTGCCCGCATAACCGGCCGTTCCCATAAAAAAAGACGCAAAAGTAAAACTCAGCGCTGCTGCAGGTAAGGCAGCAGCCAAGGCTTTAGGCGAATACCAACCGAGAAATAAGCGGTCGGCAAAACTCATAAAAGCAATATTGAGATGAGTGAGAATCAGCGGTAGCGAGATTTTCCACAGCAACCCGAAAGTTCCTGACCTATCAACCCCATTTTCTGTCTTGTTTTCTGTCTTATTTTTAGCCATTCCTGCAGCCCTTCACTCAACATCAGTGCGTATTCAGGGTTTGAAAAATAAACCTCGACGCAAAAAAGATTCTTCTTGGGCAATACAAGAACAGCAGGGACTCAGTGTTTCTTCAAATTCAAAAACATATTCCGTTCCCTCTGCGAGTGTTCGAGTCTCTACCACTTGAAAAGAGTCAAGACGAGGCCAGCCCCCTGCTGCGCAAAGTTCGGCTAAAATTTTCGCGGGAATTTCATCAACGTTTAATGACAACCAAACCACCTAGGGCCCCCTCTTGTGCCTTATGGTGTTGGCTACAACAAACCCACACATTCCCAACCAAACGGATTGTGACATCCCACCCCTAAGCAAGGGTGGTCAGTCCTAACCAGGATTCATACGAGGTGCCAACACCGAAGCATTGACGCATAATACAATACATACATG
>JBNKYI010000169.1:0-6090 GCA_050300815.1 Fibrobacterales bacterium | reverse complement strand
CAGCCAAGTCTATTTATTTGCCTGAAATCTGGAAAGCTGCGGCAGAAGAGCTTGTCGCTGAAGGAAAAATCCCTGCCTCGGATATTCCTTCTACCGACGGTTATAAACCCGCCACCGCTGATTTTATTGATGGCGTTGAATATGATGGGAAAAAACCTCTCGAGTATATTGCCAAGTTTAAAATCGGTCAAAAAGATTAATCCACCTAAGACGTTAACACAATTAGAGCGAAATTGTAAAACGCAACCCATTCACTTCACTCCCGAAGGGGAGTGGCGTGGATGCCGCTGGAGCCTCATATGAAAAACAAAATCATTAACTTTTTAAACCTTGCGGGATTCTTATTTCTTATCCCTTGGGTTCGGTTAGTTACCGGAGAAGAGCCGCAGAAGCAGCTCAAAGAAATTTGGCGCAGTTCGGGAATTCCCGTTGTCGCCTTTGCCGTCTTTTTGTTCTTGTGGTCTATTGTGGCCGCGCAAATTGATACGAGCTTAGGTCAAGTGCCTGGGCCCGTGGCGGTCGGAGAACAAGTCGTTGCCTTATGGCATGATCACGTTGCTGAGCGAGAAAAAGCCAATGCATTTTATGAACGCCAAGACAAACGCAATGAACAGATATTGGCGGCGAATCCCAATGCTGAAGTCAAAGTGAGAGACTACACCGGCAAGCCAACCTATTGGGATCAGATCATCACTAGTTTATGGACGGTCTTTACGGGATTTGTGATTGCCTCGCTGATTGCCGTTCCACTAGGAATTTTTTGCGGACTAAGTAAGACAATCATGACAGCACTTAACCCGATGATTCAAATTTTTAAGCCCGTTTCGCCTCTGGCTTGGCTGCCCATTGTGACGATGATCGTCTCGGCTCTCTATGCAACGAACGATGGAATGTTTTCGAAATCATTTATCATTTCGGCGATTACGGTTTCTCTTTGTTCGCTGTGGCCTTCATTGATTAATACCGCCTTAGGTGTGTCAAGTTTAAACCAAGACTACATCAACGTGGCTCAAGTATTGCAATTAGGCCTGTTCAAAAAGATTTTCAAAATCGTATTGCCCGCCTCGCTTCCTCTGATTTTTATCGGCTTAAGAATTTCTTTGGGAGTGGGTTGGATGGTGTTGATTGCGGCAGAGATGCTCGCGCAAAACCCGGGTCTAGGAAAATTTGTTTGGGATGAGTTTCAGAATGGCTCAAGCAATTCTCTCGCTAAAATTATGGTGGCTGTATTTACCGTTGGATTTATCGGATTTCTACTTGACCGCATCATGGTCTTCTTTCAAAAGCTGGTTTCTTTTGGCCAAGAAGTGCAGGCGTGAGGTAAGTTATGGGATATATACAGTTTAAAAATCTCAGTAAAGGATTCGGTAAAGGGCAAACTCGAGTTGACGTCCTCGATGACATAAACCTTGAAATTGACAGGGGTGAATTTGTTGCCATTGTCGGCTTTTCTGGCTCGGGAAAAACAACGCTGATCTCAATGCTCAGTGGGTTGCAAAGCCCTGATAGTGGATCGGTGACCTTTAAGGGTTCTCCAATTAATGGACCTAGCCCTGAGCGAGGGATTGTTTTTCAATCTTATAGTCTCTTGCCTTGGCTTACGGTTTATGGCAATGTCAGTCTCGCTGTTAATGAGGTTTATCCCGAGTGGAGCAAAGAACAAAAAGACGAACATACCCGCAAGTACATTCAAATGGTCAATTTAAGCCCAGCAATAGAGAAAAGACCTGCTGAGCTTTCAGGAGGGATGCGTCAACGAGTTGCTGTTGCTCGCGCCCTTTCGATGAATCCTGAAGTTTTATTGCTCGACGAACCTCTGAGTGCGCTCGATGCGCTGACTCGTTCGGTGCTTCAAGAAGAGATTCTTAAAATTTGGGAAGATGATCAAAAAACAGTTGTGCTCATTACGAATGATGTGGACGAAGCCATTTTAATGGCCGATCGCATCATTCCCCTTAATCCAGGTCCTAAGGCGACTTTGGGTCCTGAATTTAAGGTAGATATTGAGCGACCTCGCTTGAAATCAGCGATGAATACAGATCCTCGCATCAAAAAACTTCGCAATGAAATCAATGCGTATCTCACAGATATCGGTGACGTACGTCGCCGCGGAGAAGGCGCTGACGATGTTAAGCTTCCCGATATTAAACCTATTGATATGAGAAAAGGGAGGAGCATATGGTAGTTCCCTCAATACCGCAAGATTTCACGATGCTCGAGTGCACAAAGGTGGCTAAAGCTTATCCTACGCCCAAAGGTCCGTTTGTTGTGCTCGAAGATTTTGATTTGAAAATAAAAGAAGGCGAATTCATTTCGATTATTGGTCATTCGGGTTGTGGTAAATCGACAATCTTATCAATGATTGCCGGACTAAACGACATTAGTGGAGGAACAATTGCTCTGGCGGGACAGGCGATTATGGGGCCCGGCCCCGATCGCGGAGTGGTTTTTCAGTCTCCCTCATTGTTTCCTTGGATGACGGCATTAGAAAATGTGATGCTGGGTGTCGAACAAGTTTTTCCTCATGCGACTAAAGAAGAAAGACACGACATCTGCGCCTATTACTTAGCAAAAGTTGGGCTGGGAGACTCGCTCAATAAAAAAGCTGCGGACATGTCCAATGGTATGAGGCAAAGGGTTGGTATTGCCCGTGCTTTTGCTCTCAAGCCCAAACTTTTGCTTTTTGACGAGCCCTTTGGTATGCTCGATTCGATGACCAAAAAAGAATTACAAGATGTACTTATCGATGTTTGGGACAGAGAAAAAATTACCGCCATCGTTGTGACTCATGATGTAGATGAAGCTTTGTATCTATCTGATCGAGTGATTATGATGACTTCGGGCCCGCGCGCCCAAGTTGGTGATGTTTTAGATGTTCATATCGAGAGACCTCGCGAACGCAAAGCCTTTATGGCACATCCTGATTATTATGATTTAAGAGCTCACCTCATCAACTTTCTTGAAGAAGGACACTAACACAAATTAAAAGCTTCTAACGGACCGTTGAGTTCACGGAAATTACCCTACATTACTGTGGACTCAACATTTTTTCAAAACACCATTTCACCCCCCCCCCCCCCCCAACAAGGAGTTCAACTATGAACACTATGGCTAAAACTATGCGTTGTTTTTCTGCAATTGCCCTATTTGGTCTTTGTAGCAGCGCTTTCGCAGAAGAAGGTATTTCCGTTTCTGGTCAGATCCGCGAACGCAGTACCTATACTAACAAAGGTGGATTCGCAAACGAATTCGGAGAAGGTAACGATTCACACGAATTACGTTCGCGTATTGCTGTCGATGCGAAGACTTCTGATATGATTTCTGCACGTGTTGAAATTCAAGACAGCAGAACCTTTGGATCTGAGGCATTGGGTGGACCTGTACCTCATACTGCAACCATTGGTAATTCACAAAATATCGATTTACATCAGGCGTATTTTGTTGTAGGCACCGAAGAGTATTCTATGAAATTAGGTCGACAAAAAGTTGCTCTAGGAAGTCAACGAATGGTTTCTTCGCTTGAGTGGCATCCTAACGCTCGCGTTTTTGACGGTGTCAAATTAGATGCTAAAGTTGGTGAAGGCTCATTGTCTGCCATGGCATTTATGACTAATGACGCAGGAAAGAAAGAATATACTTCATTATCGGGATTGTTTTTTACAAACAAATTTGCCATGGGTGACTACGACCTGTATACCTTCTATGACAAAAATACTCAGGCTGCTGCGGGCTTGGTAAATTGGGATCTTGTTTATTTAGGCGAAAGAGTCAAAGTTGGTTTTGGAGATGCCTTTTTTGAAGAAGAATTCATCTATCAAGCCGGTGATGTTTATACAGGCAGTACTGAAATGTCTTCGAGTGCATTTTATCTCGCGTTGAGTTTGGGATACAAAATGGATAAGAATGTTTTTACTCTCGGGCTTGACGTAATGAGTGGTGACGATGGCAAAGATGATACCTTCAATGTATATATGAATAACTACACTTTTGCTCATGCCTATTTTGGATGGATGGACTATTTTGTTGTTAACAAAGCAGCGACAAAAGGTACTGGTGTATCTGATCTTCACCTCGACGGAGCAATTGCGGTAAGCGAAAAAGCGACCTTAAAAATTGCAGGCCACTACTTTACTCCAGCAGCGGGCGACGGGGATCCCTACGGCACAGAAATTGATGCAGAACTGCACGGTAAGTGGTTTGCAAAAACCAACTTTGTATTTGGTGCAGCGACCTTTATTCCCAATGGCGATCGCTATAAAGATGGAAAAGCAGAATATTCCTTCTATTTCATGCCTATTGTGAATTTCTAATACAGTGATGTGACACACACTGATTTATAAAAAGCGGCGGGGTGCTGCCCTGTCGCTTTGCTTTTTTAGAGATTGCTTTTTAATGAAGCTTTGATTTTAAAAGTTCCTTCTAAGCAGGACCCTTCCTCCTGTTTACCTCGGGAGTCTCGGTAACGAGACTCCTTTTTGGGGTTAAACGGCTGCCACGTGGCTGGCACCAAGCTGCCACATGGCAGCCCAAAGGTTACAATTAATCATTTTAACTCGTCCTCCAAATAAGATTAAATTTTATAGAGGCTTTAAATGGGACGAGAGAATAGAGATTATCCATTAAATACAGTAGTTCACATCACCCAAAAAACGGCGAATAGTGAATTCATGTTGAGTGACTCTTATTTTAAGGAGTACTACTGTCTATTACTTGAAAAAGCGACAAAGAAATTCCCTGTAAAAGTGTTTAACTATGTGGTCATGGATAACCACATCCATTTGCTGCTTCTAGAACAAAATCCGAGTGCGATCAGTCTTCTTTTGAATGTTGTAAACACAAATATTAGTCGCGCATTCAATAAAGTTACTTATAGGACGGGCCCGTTTTGGAATAGAAGGTCAAATTGGACTCCAATAAATAACCTTAATCATTTAATTGAAGCGATGCTTTATATTGACTTTAACCCTGTAAGAACTAAGAGTGTAGAAGATCCAAGAAAGTTCCCATTTAGCGGCACAGGAGGATTGTGTGGTAGATTTAGGGATCCTATTCTTGATTGGGAATTTCTCACAAGTTTTGTTCCCATAGTGAACTTTGATAGCACATATTATAATCGCCTCATTTCTTTTAAGCTTCAACAAGAAAATAAGAGTGTATCTACGGCAAGGTGGAAGGTTGATAGATAAAAACGGCTGCCACGTGGCAGCCACATGGCAGCCAACGAAGACGCTAAAACCAATTCAAAACCTCGACGCGATCTAATCCTTTCGAAATGGCCAGTTCTTGCAAGATCTTTTGCCTTTTGCATTCTGTGGGATTGCCTAACCACCAACGACCATCCCCCCAGAGAATGAGCAGCCGATGGGCATGCTCTAAAGCAAAGCGCCAACGGTGAGTTGACCAGACAAAAGAGCGTTGTCGTTCTGCACATTCTCGCTGAATTTTTTCTAGAAACTCAAGAGTGTAAAAAGGATCTAAGTGCGAAGTGGGTTCGTCGAGGTAAAGGAGTTCAGGATTTTGCCAGAGTGCTCGCAAAAGAGAAAGTCTTTGCTTTTCGCCATCGCTTAACGAATTGAATATTTGCGAAGGCTTAAGTTGGGGGAATTCGCGTTGCAATTTTTCAGAACGCTCAGGTGTTTTTAGCGAATTTCCTAGGCTCATGAAGTCGAGCAAGGTCAGTGGACCATGAACATGGGTTTCAGCAAAGACGGCAGCGGCCGAACGGGCTCTTTCTGCAGGATCTAATTGAAACCAATTTCGCTCTCTCCAAAAAATTTGACCTGCAGTAGGTGCTTGCAACCCAAGTAGAGTACGCATAAGTGTTGATTTGCCCGCACCGTTGGGTCCGAGAATGCAAAGGATTTCACCGTTACCGACTTTGAGGTTTAGGTTTTTGATGAGAACGCGTTGGCCAAATTGCAAGTTGAGATTTTTGACTTCAATCATGTTCACCTCGCGTGCTGAATACCGCTTGATGCTGCGCGAGGACAATGCCGATCTGCGTCTGACGGAAACCGGTCGCCGACTCGGTTTGGTTGGCGATAAACAATGGACCTTCTTCGAGCGCAAGCGTGAGGCTATCGAGCAGGA
>JBNKYI010000168.1:0-6092 GCA_050300815.1 Fibrobacterales bacterium | reverse complement strand
CCCCAAGCTTTACTTGTATTTCGCAAAAAAACGATAAAATCAGGCGAATGACATAGGATTACTAGCTTATTTAATGATAAGAGTTTCTATTCCCAAAATGCGACCATTAACAATGAGTGAATATTTGTAATTTCCTGCGCTTAGACTTTCGGTATTGACAAGTAAGACGCCTTCGGGTTTAGATGGGAGTTCATAGAATCCCACTTCTTTGCCTTCGGCGTCAACGACTTTAATGTAAGCATCGCTGACACTTGCGTCGAGATAGTACCCGATTTGCGCCACTTGCCCTTGGGTTACGGGTTGAGCGGTATAAAGGTTGCCTTTAATTCCACCGACTCCCGCTCCTGAACCCACAGGTGTATCAAGTTGCGTGAGAATATTGGCAATTTGTTGCTGCATTGTTGAAATCTGTAGCGCCTGATCATTGAGAAGTTGTGAGAGAGAATCCGTTTTTACTTTTTGTCCAGCGAGTGCAGAAAGAAGCGAATCTGATTTTCCTTCTTGCTGAACCAAGGCGGTTTTTAATGAGTCAATGCTTCGCTGTTGCTCTGTGTTTGACTGAGAAAGTACCGTAATGGACGCACTTTGATCAAAGGAGGTGAGATCAACGCTGTTTCC
Organism: Fibrobacterales bacterium; assembly: GCA_050300815.1. Classification (GTDB taxonomy): domain Bacteria; phylum Fibrobacterota; class Fibrobacteria; order Fibrobacterales; family CAWVXU01; genus JBNKYI01. The sequence goes on along the minus strand of JBNKYI010000168.1, from coordinate 5,474 downwards.
CTCTGAAATTGAGAGGATGCTTCCCACTAGACTAAGGGTTTGGTCGTCTGTGTCTGCGTTATCCAAGTACTTTCCTAGATAAACCGCACCACCATTTTCGAGGTATAAAGTGTCGTTTGCAATAGAAAGAGCTTGAGCGTCAGTGTTTGTGTCATCTAAGTATTGCCCAAGATAAACACTGCCCCCATTGGCAAGGTATAAGGTATCATTCGCAAAGGATAGAGCTTGTTGGTCAGAATTATCCAAGTATTTACCTAGATCAATTGCGCCACCGTTTTCAAGGTATAAGGTGTCGTTTGCAATAGAAAGGGTCTGTTCATCGGTGTTCGTGTCATCTAAGTATTGCCCAAGATAAACACTGCCCCCATTGGCAAGATACAGGGTGTCATTAGCAAAGGATAGAGCTTGTTGATCGGTATTGTCTAAATAAGGGATTAGATCAATGATTGAATCGCTTCCTGTGATGTGAAGGGTATCATTAAGAAGGGATAGGGCTTGTTGGTCGGTATTATCGAGGTATTTAGAAAGGTCGAGTGTGTCATTGGTTCCCGATAAAATAAGGCTATTGGTATCTAATGAAAGGTTTTGATAGCCATTGACGTTCCATTGTCCACCATCCCAAATGCTCAAAAGTTTTTTTGTGGAATCGTAGACCATTAGGCCCCGATAAGTGGAGTCAATATTTGCAGTGAGGGCACTTAAGGCTGTTGATGAGAGGCGATTGAGTAAGAAACCTCGAGCGCTATCGCTGATTTGCATAGAGGCATAAGGCAAAGGACTTAGAGTACCGAGGCCGACTCTCAAGCGATTTGAAGAAGAATCTCCTCCGAGTATCAGTACGTTCGAGTCGTTGACGCTGAGATTGCGGCCAATGACAAAACTATACATGGAATTGCTATCTAGCGTGTTGGAATCTCCCCAAACAAAACTGTGATGTGCTTTAGAGGTTAATGAGTTGTAATTACCTATGACAAAGGCATCAGAGCTACGTATGTTGTTGTATGCCCCCAATATTTTACTACGCGCTCCGCTTATGGTGTCTCTGTGCCCAATGGCCATTGCGTTGATTGCGTTCACGTAGGTCAAATAACCAATGGCCCACGAGCTATCTGCATTTGCTTTTGCGCTTCCTCCGATGGCAAAAGACCAGTGGCCATTACTGTAAGCTGAATTGCCGAAGGCAATGCCACCACTCTTGGTGCCATCGACTTTCGCATTATTGCCAATAGAGATTTTGTATGAGCCTTTATCGTTAGCATCTCCTATACTGGCTTCATACCCCAAAGCAAGATTGTAAGAACCTTCTCGATTGCCGTAACCTGCGCCAAAACCTAAATAGGTGTTGTAGTTGGCATCATTGGTGTGATTGGTGCGGTTGTTATCCCAACCCGCAAATGCCCCGACAAAGGTATTACGGTTGGAGTGCTCTGTATTTTCACCCGCTCCATAGCCTAAAAAGGTATTGTAAAAACCATCAGAGAGATCACCTCCTGCCCCAGCACCTAAGCCCGAGTTTCCTGCTCCCGAAGTGATGTCTGAGCCTGTGGCCCAGCCATATCCTGTATAACTGTCATCTCCATCAAATGCGCTGGAGAGTGAGGCAGAGCCGACAAAGGCATTTCCACTCCCAGTGCCATACGAAGACGTGTAACGGTAGCCGCCCACGTTTCTACCGATGTAAGTGTTGTTATTACCTGTGGTATTAGCCGCTCCTGCGTCTTCGCCTATAAAGGTGTTGTGTTGTCCTGTGGTGTTATTATAACCTGATTCTTCGCCGATAAAAGTATTATCGGTTCCTGTGGTGCTGTTACGTCCCGAAAATTTCCCGATGTAGGTGTTGTCTGAGGCCGTTGTATTTGAAAAGCCCGCTTCGGCTCCGATAAAGGTATTGTCATAGGCTGTGGTTTGGGTGCTCCCTGCATCTTCACCTATGAAGGTATTGTAGTAGGCAGAGGTGAGACTTTTGCCCGCGTCTTCACCGATAAGTACGTTTTTTGACCCACTAGTTAGTGAGGTTCCAGCACTGTCGCCGACTACGGTATTTGAGTCTCCGCCAACGATAGAAATGCCCGCTCCAACGCCATAGACGGTATTGCTTTTTTGGGCGTGAAGCGTAAGGGGGAGACTGATTAGAAGCCAAAGTGCGGCCCAATGAATTCTAAATTGAGATTGCATCGCATTTTACCTGTGTCTGAAGATTTATAATAAATCTAGTAGAATAGGGAATTCTGGCAAATTGGCCTGATTAGTTGGGCTAAAAATGGCAACGAGCAATCAAATTATCCAGAATGAACGGTCAGATAAAACTTGGTGTCAGATTCGTGTCAGGCACGCCTCTGACACGAATCTGACACCAAGTTTTACTTAACCTCAATATTTTCAACGGTCAATTCACCTTGAATCAAAAGATAGGCCGCATTTTGCATATCAAAGGCGATTTGTGCCGCGACTAGATCGGCTTCTGATTTCTGCAATTGAGTTTGCGCTCCAAACCACTCGACCAAAGGGATTAATCCCTCTGCATAGCGATGGTTTACAATTCTGAAGGCTTCGGTGGCGAGTTCGACGGCCTGGTGTTTTGAAGTCAGGTTTTCTTGGGCCCTTGAGATGTCTCGGCGAATTTGCTCGCATTGCTGAATCATTTGCTGGGCTGTCGAATGGTGTTGATTTTTCCACTGCCGTTGTCGGGCTTGGGCTTGAGAGGTTTGGGCATAGGTTTGTCCTCCTGAAAAGATGTTCCAGCTGGCTTGTAATCCGATCGTATAAGAGTAATCGTCAACGTTGATTTGATCGGGAGAATGAGTTTCAATTTTGGCTTGGGCGCCGATTTGTGGCCACCAATTGGCCCGTGCCGCAAAAATCTCGGCCTCTCTCATTTTGCCTTGATGTTGCAATGCTTTTAACCCTGGGTTTCTTTGAATGACTTCAGGGCAAGAGCTTTGCTCAATCGATTCATTTTTCCATTGAAATTGCTCTTTTTCAATATTTTCTTCTTGCGTCAGAGAAATTCCTGCAACTCGTTTGAGTTCGGTAAGAGACTGTAAGGATTGGTCGAGAGCTTCTCTTTTATTGAGTTGTGTCTCACCGAGTTTGAGCTGCGCAGAAAGTAAATCTGATGTATGGGCCAGCCCTTCGGCAGACATTTTTTCTACCATATGCACCAGCTGAAGATAGGTGGATTCAGCTGTTGAGGCGACATTGTAATAAGCTTGTGCTCCACGGGTTTTGGCATAATTTTGAATGATGAGAAAGAGGGTTTGTTGATCGGTCATTTTTTTGGCTTGCTTTGCTCCGTTGATTCCGGCCTTTACTTCTTCTCGAGTAAAATAGAGTTGTCCTCCGGTGAATAAAGGAACTTGCGCTTGAATAAAAAGTCCGAAGTCGTTGACAGCGTCAGGAGCGTTTAAATTTCGAGGTTTCACATCCCCTACGTTTGGATTGGTAGGGTCAAATTCATTAATGCCAAAATCGTTAAAGCTCGCCTCGCTTTGCATAACCTTCATGCCGAAGGCCTGTAGTGGATTGTTGGTGCGAGCGGCACTAATACCCACGTCTATACGGGGAATCGAATAGGAGCGCACCTCTATCAATCCCGCTTCGGCCTCGTTGATTTTTTCTTGCGACAGCCGAATTTCAGGGTTGTTTTGCAAAGCCTCTTCCATCCAAGACTTGAGGGGGCGAGCCTGAGGGATAGAGGGAAAAAGAAGACTTAAAATTAACGCGAAGAGAACGACATGATTTCGAGGATATTCAAAATCACATTTGGGTATTAATGTCAATGGATTCATTGTACACCTCTTTTTTTCTGCCAGAAGTAATAGATAAGGGGAATCACGACCAAGGTCAGTGCAGTAGAGACGAAGGTTCCAAAAATCAATGAAACGGCGAGTCCACCAAAGACAGGGTCGGTAATCATGATTGCCGAAGCCATGATGATGGCGAGGGCTGTGAGCACAATGGGGCGAAATCTCGCCGCACCCGCGTCAATGACCGATTCGCGCAAGGGGTGACCGTTGCGTTGATATTCGAGAATGAAATCGATAAGCAATAAAGAGTTGCGCACTACAATACCCGCCAAGGCGATGACACCTATCATCGATGTGGCGGTGAATGCTTGCCCAGTGAGAAAGTGACCAGGAAAAACGCCGATCATCGTTAACGGAATTGCTCCCATGACGATTATGGGCAAAATGAAATCTTTATAGTATCCAACGAGAAGTAAATAAATAAGGATAAGTGCGACAATAAAAGCAGATCCCATGTCTCTAAAGGTGTCTAGCGTCAGACGCATTTCACCTTCCCAGAGAATTTGTCCCTTTGTTAGATTTTCAGGTGTTGTGGCGACAAACCCGAGATTGCCAGTCTGACCTTGATATCCAAGAGCGAGTGTTTTACCATCTAGAATTTGTCCCATTCCTAAAACCGCGTAAGCTGGGCTAGATTCTATTAGTTCTCCAGTGACTCTAACCAATGGTTTTTGATCTCGGCTTAATATGGGTTGATCAACCCATACAGAATCCATTGTAGCGATAGCAGAAAGAGGAACGAAGCTTCCATTCATTGACTGCACTCGCAAGTCGAGTAGTTTGTCAGAATTTCCCAACCAAGCTCTGGGGAGCTTGGCTTGAATGACAACGGCTTCACTTTCGCTAGGCTTAGATAACGTGCCTAAATGAACTCCAGACATGTATTGGTGCAAAAGCTTGGCAACTTGTGCAGGAGCAACTCCGGCAGCTAAAGATTTTTGGCGATCTATTTTTAATTCATATGATTTTAAAGAATCTTCGACACTGCGGTCGACATTCATCATCCCATAAGTTGTTTTAAATACATTGAGCACTTCGCTACTCGCTCGACGTGCAGTTTCTAAATCAGGACTATAAATTTCGGCCATGATCTGAGATTGCACAGGAGGGCCAGGGGGCTCTTCATAGAGTTTGATTTTTAGCGTGGAGTCATTTTGCATGAATGACTTCATCTGCTTTGCAAGAGATTGGGCGATTTTATGAGAAGATACTGAGCGTTCGTGTTTGTCGGTGAGGTTGACTCTAATTTGCGCAAAATTTTTGCCGCGGCGAACCATGTCTCCTCTGACGACAGCGGCAAAGTCAAGGGGTGCGGCCACTCCTAAATAAGTTTGAAAGTTTTCGACGAAAGCGTTTTGGGTCAGAACTTCACCAATTTCGCGAGTGATTCGGTCGGTGTTTTCGACAGAGGTTCCTGCCGCCGTCTTTATTTCGATGAGAAAACTATTGGTGTTGTCATAGGGAAGCATCTTCAAATCAACACCGAGAGCGCTTAAAGGCGAACTAATGTCAGATTTGAAAAACTGCCAAGCGGGTTGTGCCATTGCTAAGATGAAACTCAATAGTACGCTCGCAGTAAAAAGGATTCGAAGCTTGCGCGAAGATAAAAAGGGAGTGAATGTTTTGACGTAGAAACGGTGCAAAAAGTCTTCTTTGTGCATGCCGAGC
>JBNKYI010000167.1:0-6097 GCA_050300815.1 Fibrobacterales bacterium | reverse complement strand
AGATAAAAGAAAGCCTTACTTCTTTAAGCCATAACGAGTTTTTAAACTCGCAAAAAAGACCCACAGAAACCAGACCCATGGACTACCGTGCCACATTACGTCAAACCAATCTATTGAGGCCATAGGCCTCTCTTCAATAAAAATCCAACGTAACTTCTCAAATAAATGAGGCTCGGGATAATGAGGAGCCAAGCCGAGTGTCAACACAGCAACCAAAGGGAAAATCAAAGATTTGTAGTTCAACTTTTTATCGCTGCAACAATCCTTTGATCCCACAAGAACTCCTGGTTTAATTAACGACGGCCAAATTCGCGACGCTCACCGCCACCTTGACGACGAAAGCCACCATTTCCGCCGCTTCTTTCGCCACCTTCGGGGCGAGGACGAGCTTCATTAACAACGATGGCGCGACCCATCATTTCTTTGCCATTCAGTCCGTCAACAGCGCTTTGACCTGCGGCAGCATCAGACATTTCAACAAAGGCAAAGCCTCTGGGTCGACCTGTTTCACGATCAGTGACAACTTTAACTCGCTCTACAGCGCCAAAAGCTTCAAAAGCTTCTTTGATTTCATCTTCAGTAATTTTGAAGGCGAGATTACCAACATACAGATTCATTAGGGATTTCCCTCAAGGCCATGAAAATTTACCGTCCGCGTTCCCATGGCTCTCAGAAAATCAGAAGGTCTGCCCTACTCTGGGCATCGTTAAGGGATTTATCCCCCAAGGTTAGACAAAGATGGAAAACCTTGAGGGAAAATGTTCTTAACGTTGAAAAGATAATTTATTTGTAAGTAAAAAGGACAAGGCCTCTTTGGCAGAGTAACGCAATTTGTCAGGTTGAATCAATTTTTTAAGAAAAGAGAAGTCTTCTCCTGCAGTAATAAGCATGGGACGCTTAATTCCCGCCTTGACCTGGGCCAAACCGATATTTGCCATTAGGCCATTACACAAACAACGACGTCCAAGGGTGTCTTCTTCTTTGCCACCTTTGGCGATATAAGATTTTTCGGGCTCTGAAGGGCATCGATATCCCAACTCTCCATCCGCCTTAAGATAAGTGTGGCGCAAATACCCTAAGTCACAGATTTTTGAAGGATTAGGCAATTCAACTTTTTGATCACTTAAGGGAACCAATTTAAAAGGAAAACCCGTCGGTGAGGCTCTAAAATCAGTGCGTGGCTCAAGCTCACCTCGAAGGTATTGTCCTAATATATCATCCTTCACCTCTTCAGTCAGCCCCGAGTCAGAGCAAAAAGCAAAGAGAGTACCCACTTGAATACCCACAGCCCCTAAGGCTTCGGCTTCTACTAGCCGCTCAGGGCTCGCGTAGCCACCTGCAATCCAAAAAGGCTTTTCAATTTTTTGAAATTCAGTCCAATTCGGATCGTCTTTGGGGCCAAAAAAAGGATTTCCATTTTCGTCTTTTTGGCGAGGAGGAGCATTATGCCCACCAGCCACGTGAGTTTCAATGATATAACCATAAACTTCGCCTGAAGCTTTGCGCTCCATCGTCTTAGCAACTAAATGCGAAGAAACAATCGCCAAAAATCGAGGTCTTTTCAAAATCGGAGGATTCTCAGCGTAAACCACAGCTGGATCAAAAAGCTGTTCTACAACTTGAGCCTCTGGATTTTCTTCTACATGAATTCGCAATGTGGCAGGCTTTCCTGCAGCAAAGCTATCCATGATTCCTGGGATCGCTATTGGAATTCCCGCACCCATAAGGATGTAATCGACTCCTGCGAGCATCGCTCCATAAATGCAGGGCAACGTAGGTAGCTGTATTTTTTCAAGGTAATTGATCCCAATTACCCCCGTGTGGCTTTCTTTAGCCAGCCATACCTCAACATAGTTTGCCACAATCATCAACCGAATGAGCGGCTCCTCCATATGCACAGAAGGCATAGGAATCAACTTGAATGGTTTATCCTCAGGTTTGCCACCTTCGATATAAAATGTGTCTAAAATTTCTGCCACCCAATGACTGAGTGGAAATGTTTCTAGGGCCCGGCGCATGTCACCACTGAGGTCCCCTGTCTGCAGCCTTCTAACGAGAACCGAATCTAACGCTGTTCCCGATACAACACCTAAACCACCTGCTTTTGAAACTTCGCGAGCTAACGTGTAATTTGATACACCTGCTCCCATTCCTCCTTGAATCACCCGAGGATTGTCAACCATACAGCCTTTCTAAGACCATCAGAACCAAAATTTTTTGCGAAAACTTGGCAAAAGATCTAACCAATTGAGGCGCTGCCCCATAAATAACTTTCAAAAATATACCCAATGCTTGTCACAGAATTGACATATTTTTAAAAGATTGTCAAAAAATCACGTGTCAGCGTTCTTTGCTTAAACGTTTTAACCCGCCAGACTCTTAATTTAAAACGCCATTCCTTACTAGACAATGCTTCTTTTAAGACACCTCTAGAGGGGATTTGAAGCTCCGCCTTGTCTAGCCAAGGCGAAGCAAAATTTCTGTGAAAAGTTTATTCAATTGCAGCAGCAATTGCATTTCCCATTTCTACGGTATTCACTCTTTGAGTGCCTTCGGTGTAGATATCCCCTGTGCGGTACCCTTTGGCGATGACCGAAGCGACAGCTCGATCAATCGTGTCTGCCGCCTCATGTTCACCCAAACTGTGGCGTAGCATAAGCGCCGCCGATAATATTTGAGCGATCGGATTGGCAATTCCCTTACCCGCAATATCAGGAGCAGATCCCCCAGCCGGTTCGTAAAGACCAAAATTCCCCTCGGCAATTGACGCTGAACTCAACAATCCCATAGAACCGGTAAGCATTGCACACTCGTCAGAAATAATATCCCCAAACATATTCGAGCACACCATCACATCAAACTCACGGGGGCGCTTGAGCAACTGCATCGTTGCATTGTCAATGTAGATATGCTCCACTTCAACTTCAGGATAATCTTTCGCAACTTCATTGATCACTTCACGCCAGAGAACCATCGTAGTCAATACATTGGCTTTATCTACAGAGACTAAACGCTTTCTGCGTTTCATCGCAGCTTCAAAGGCCACAATCGCGATACGACGAATTTCTGCTTTAGTGTAAACCATCGTATCAAAGCCTTTTTCATCTTCACCAGAGCCTTCACGACCCTTAGGCTGACCAAAATAAATGCCACCCGTCAACTCACGCACGCAGAGAATATCAAATCCGTCACCGACAATATCCGCACGCAAAGGACTCGCCGAGGCTAATTCGGTGAATACACGAGCTGGGCGCAGATTGCAAAAAAGTTTAAAGTGCTTGCGCAGAGGCAATAAAGCCCCTCTTTCGGGTTGTTGAGCTGGAGGTAAGTTTTCCCATTTAGGACCTCCCACAGAACCGAATAAAATCGCATCACTCGCTTCACAAAGCGAAAGGGTGCTTTCAGGAAGAGGGGTTCCATGATTGTCTATTGCAATCCCCCCCACATCGGCATCAGACATTTCTAATCTAAAGCCAAATTTTTCAGATACTTTATTGAGAACTTTTTTGGCTTCGGCCATTACTTCAGGACCAATGCCATCACCGGCCAAAACCGCAACTTTGTAGTTGTTCATGAAATTCCTTTCGTAGATGAGCCAAATTTAGCAAAAGCCTTGCTCTTAGCGAGTTCACTCGTATTTTATCAAATAAAGGATTATATTTATCATATGAAGGCTTCAAATCTTACAACCGACCACTATCAATTGCTCGCTGCGATCTTAGGTGAGCAATACATAGTCTCATCAATTCAAAATCCCTACGATATGATACGAATAGCGACTGAAGGGGTTAACTCGAACGTCGTGAAGAACTTTCGCAGCTACTTTGATCTTCCTCGCGAATCTGCCGCACATTTGCTCAACATCTCTGAGCCTACCTTATATCGTTGGACAAAAAACAACAAAAACCTAGATCGAAATGCCTCAATTAAACTTTTCGAAATTGCCGATCTATTTTTGCGCGGCACCGATGTTTTCGAAAGCAAAGAATCTTTTTTTCAGTGGATGAAGATGCCGAATAAATCTATTGGCGGGATGCGACCTATGGAACTCGTTGAATTGCCAGAAGGTATTTCTAAGGTTAAAGACATGCTAGGCCGTATTGAACACGGTATCTTTGGGTAAGAATGCTTGTCTATCGATTAGCAAAAAAGCAATATTCGAGAGATTTATCAGGAGCGGGAGCCTCTCAATTTGGAGGTCGCTGGAACAAAAGAGGTACACCTGTAATTTACGCGGGTGAATCTCTGGAGATCTCACTCCTTGAACTTCTCGTTCACGTTCCCCCCATGATGGTCCCTCAATTAGACGCTGTCACGATAAAAATCCCCGACGACTCTATTTCAGAAATAACACCCAAACAACTTCCTCGCAACTGGCAAGACTATCCAGCCCCCTCGCTATTGGCTGAAATTGGTTATAAATGGGTGCATGCTAATAAATCTCTCGCCTTAAAGGTACCTAGCAGTGTTATTTCTTCATCTTGTAATCTTGTACTCAATTGCAACCATAGAGATTTTCGCAAAGTCAAAATATTAAAATGCGAAGAGTTTCGGTTTGATCCTAGGCTAAAGTCCTAATAGACAAACAGCAGCCAAATGAACAAATGACTGTCATTTATTTAGGACACCTCTAAATTCATTCATCCTAAAATTTTCTGCAGACAAAAGATTTTAGAGGTCTTATTTATCAAAAAACAAAACCCCTCACCAAAAGGAGAGGGGTTGATAAATTCCAAAAATCTAATTTCGATTATTCAGACTTAGCTTCTTGAATGAAAACACGCAATTCTTGGCAAATCGCTTTAATATTTTGCAAAGACTTACGAGAACGAGTTCCCGCCGACTTATTTCCTTTTTCAAATTTAGCGTATTCAGCTTTTAAAGCTTCGACTTCTTCGAGTAATTTATCTAATGTCATTATGATCTCCTGGTAAAAGGGAAGTACAATAATAATGAACTAAGGGCTAATCTTCTAGGTTTATTCCCGCTTTTATCCAGCTTAAGGCATAATGTAAGGGAACCATTCCCTCAACCAACCACAATTTTTCATTTTGTAATAGCGGAAAAAGCAAGCGATCACCTCGTCGATACCAAGTTCCCAAGTCTCTAAGTGAGCCTCCGGTATGCAAGTTGTCAAAGCGGTTAATCCAGCCTTGAAACTCATTAAATTTTAGATGTTCCTTACCTCGGCAAAGACGGTAATCAAAAGAGTTCTGACGATAAAGGACACAATAATAATCTCCTCGTAAGGGAAGGCCCAGCAGAGTGTCTCGACTCCAACTGTAGTCGCCTGTGCGATGTGAAAGAGGAAATTCACCCCAAAAATTCTTAAAAAACTCTCCTTCAGGATCAAGTTGTCGCTTAAACTCATTGACCTCGCGAGGTAAAAAAATGTAGTGAGTCATCGCCTGCCAAGACCATAACCCGCGGCCTTGGGCGTAGTAGTGCGCGCGATCCTCAGATCCCAATCCCCCATAAATCAATAGCGGAGAGCCTTCTTCGGCAAATTCATATTCTGAAATTTTCAAACTATCCCAGCCTTTAATGGCATAAATTCTCTCGCGACAGCTAATCGGCTTAAAGGGGCTTCTATAGGGAAGAGCACATTTTTCTTTGGGATGTTCCACAATTTTGACAGCAGCACTGCCCTTCCAAAGAATATCCCCCTTCACAAAACCCTCATTTTTTCCTTTAAAGCAAGAAAAAAGAAAGAATGTGAAAAACGCGAGAGTCAGGATTCGTAGATCTGCCATAAATGCCAATGAAGAATGCCATAAGGGTGGTCTTCGCAAAGATAAGAAGCAATTCTTTTGAGGTCTATAATTCGTTGTCTTGGATCTTTATTTGACCAAGATGAGACAAGCCCTGTAGCCACGCAACGCCCTAAACCTCTAGGGTGCCCCCAATAAAGATAAGGGGGGATATAAAGACCTTTTGCAGCTCCCCCGAGACCACAAGGAGGGGGTGCATTTAAAAAATGCATGAGCAAACGCAATTTTGAACTGTAAGGATTTTGTTTTCCGATGTAAAAAAGATGATTTCGCAACTGCTTAGCGACTCTAGAAGGCTCTGTGCAAGTTAAAACCTCTTTGAATAT
>JBNKYI010000166.1:0-6115 GCA_050300815.1 Fibrobacterales bacterium | reverse complement strand
GCCGGATTTCGTTTAATGCAGGGGGAGCGACTGAAACTTTATTTTTAGACAACATTTCTATTAAAAAAGTGGATACTCCTGTTTCGGTGAGTGACTTTAACGAGTTGAGTTCTTTTGTTTCGCTCGTTCGGAATGGGTCGGTTCTAAATGTTGTATTGAATGGAATGCATAGTGCATCAATCTCAGTGGTTCTCTATAACTCAGCAGGTGAAGAAGTGCGCAGAGGAACTAAGACTACGAATCTAGAGGGATTACCCAAGGGAATTTATTTCGTAGAGGTTTTAGGCGACGGAAAAAGCATCCATCGCTCAAAACTGCTTAACGACAAAGTTTTCAGTGATTAATAAAGGGATATCTTGTGAAAAAAAATATCGGACTCTTGCTTCTAACTCTAGCATTTGCTTCAAATGCTTTAGCTCAATCGGTAGATGTAAATTTAAATTCGACCCAACAAGTCATTAGAGGCTTTGGTGCCATTAATCACCCCGTTTGGTACTCTGATTTGAATGCGCAAGAGCGCGAACTTGCTTTTGGCAATGGCCCTGGGCAAAGGTCTAGAGCAAGGTTTGTATCTGTTGAGGGTAAAAGACAGTGATGGAAAAATCTCAAACTTTAAATTAGTCGTGCAATAAGTTGTTTTGCCACATTTTGACATGTTGGCGAGCCTCTAAAAATCGCTTGAACAAGTTTCCTAGGCCTTGCTATATATTGCGTTCGAGGGGTTCTTGCGCACTAGATATAGTGTTAAAGAACGGAGTAATGAACTGCCAATTTAGCGGAATTTGAGGAATAGGAGAGGTTTGATGAACATCGTTAAGCGAAATGGAAGTCTCGCGGTTTTTGACATCACTAAAATTATCGGTGCGATTGCTGGCGCCAATAAAGATATTCCAGATCATAAAAAAATCACCACCGAAGAGATTCGAACCATTGCAACCCAAATTGCAATGGATCTTCAAGATGGCACTGGGGTTGAAGATATTCAAGACCAAGTAGAAAATCATCTACTTGAAGCGGGTGCTTTTCACTTGGCAAAGAACTACATCAAATACCGTTATAAGCGCGACCTCGTGAGAAAATCGAACTCAACCGACGAACAAATTTTGAGTCTGATCGAAACCCGCAACGAAGAAATTAAAGACGAAAACTCAAACAAAAATCCGGTGGTCGTTTCGGTACAACGCGACTATATGGCGGGTGAAGTGAGCAAAGATGTGACTCGTCGTTTTTTGCTCCCTCCAGAAGTGGTTAATGCCCATGATGCGGGTGTGATTCACTTTCACGATACCGATTATTTTGCCCAACATCTGCACAACTGCGACTTGGTCAACCTCGAAGACATGCTCCAAAACGGTACGGTGATTAGCGGAACTTTAATTGAAAAACCACACAGCTTTGCCACAGCTTGCAATATCACCACGCAAATCATTGCCCAAGTGGCGAGTTCGCAATATGGCGGGCAGTCGATCACGCTGAGTCACCTTGCGCCCTTTGTGGATATTTCGCGCAAGCGCATTATCGACGATGTGCAACACGAAATGGATATGGCGGTTGTTAAGCTTGAGCCTTCAGATTTTAATCGCATTGTCGAAAAACGCCTCGCCGAAGAAATCACTCGCGGTGTGCAAATGATTCAATACCAGATCATTACCCTTATGACCACCAACGGTCAGGCGCCTTTTGTGACCTTGTTTATGTTTTTAAACGAAGTTGAAGAAGGCCAGCTTAGAGAAGACCTTGCGCTTATTGTTAAAGAAATGCTTCTTCAACGCATCAAAGGCGTAAAAAATGAAAAAGGCGTTTGGGTGACTCCCGCTTTCCCTAAATTGATTTATGTGCTTTCTGAAAACAACGTTTCAGAAAATACGCCTTATTTTTACCTCACAGAACTTGCCGCTAAATGTACGGCCAAGCGCATGGTGCCTGATTTTATTTCAGAAAAGAAAATGCGTGAACTCAAAGGGGGAGACGTCTACACCTGTATGGGTTGCCGCTCCTTTTTGACCCCTTACCGCGACGAAAACAATCAGCCTAAATATTACGGTCGTTTTAACCAAGGTGTTGTAACCATCAACCTTGTGGATGTGGCGCTAAGTTCGGGTGGCAACCTCGAGGCCTTCTGGAGTCTTTTTGATCAGCGTTTAGAGCTTTGTTACACTGCTTTGATGGCTCGTCACTATCGTCTTAAGGGCACAAAATCTGACGCGGCTCCTATCTTATGGCAATATGGTGCATTAGCGCGTCTTCAAAAAGGTGAAACCATTGATAAGCTCTTATATGGGGGTTACTCAACCATTTCGTTGGGTTATGCGGGATTATTTGAGTGTGTGAAATACATGACTGGGCTTTCTCATACCAATGAATGCGCTGAGCCCTTTGCGTTTAAAGTCATGCAACACATGAATGATGCCTGCGCTCGCTGGAAGGCTGCTAACAATATTGACTTTAGTGTTTACGGCACTCCGCTGGAGTCGACCACCTATAAGTTTGCTTCAAAACTTAAAGAGCGCTTTGGTGTGGTCGAAGGGATCACCGACAAAAACTACATCACCAACTCTTATCACGTGCATGTGACCGAAGAGATCGACGCCTTTAGCAAGCTTTCTTTTGAATCGCGTTTTCAAGAACTCAGTCCTGGGGGTGCAATCTCTTATGTCGAAGTTCCCAATATGCTCGACAATATTCCCGCGGTCATTTCGGTAATGCAATTTATTTATGATAACATCATGTATGCTGAGTTGAATACCAAGTCAGACTACTGCCACAAATGCGGTTATCACGGTGAAATTCAAATCGTAGAAAAAGGGGACCGTCTGGGATGGGCTTGCCCTGAATGTGAAAATACCGATCAAAATCATATGTCGGTCACTCGCCGCACTTGCGGTTATATCGGAACCCAGTTTTGGAATCAAGGCCGTACTCAAGAAATCAAAGAAAGAGTTTTACATCTCTAATTAACGACTCAAATGAACTTTGCAAATATTAAGACCAATGATATTTCTAATGGCCCAGGTGTGCGCACTTCGCTTTTTGTTTCGGGTTGCCGATTAAATTGCAAAGGGTGTTTTAATTACCCGGCCTGGAAATTTTCATTTGGTCAAGAGTTTGATCAAAGCACTCAAGATTTCATCTTAGCAAGCCTCGCACCCAAATATGTTGCGGGGCTTTCTGTTTTGGGCGGTGAACCTATGGAACCCGAGAACCAAGAGGGTTTGTTGCCCTTTTTAAAGACAGTTAAAAAAGAATTCGCCGATAAAAATATTTGGCTTTATAGCGGTTATCACTTTGAAGATTTTATGGCTTCGAGGTCACAACATACTTCAACGACTAGCGAGCTTTTGTCTCTGGTTGATGTTTTGGTCGACGGGCCTTTTGAGTTGGCGCTAAAGAAACCGGGTTTAAGATTTCACGGTTCGAGCAATCAGCGTATTTTGAATATGCGGGAGTCTCTAAAGCAAGGCAGTCCCATAAGCCTATCGGGATTTTAAGCGATACTTAGTCAAATCTCTTCAAGTAGCTTCTTTTGATTTCTAACACAACACTAATGTTTCCGTAACAATTTTTAACATCTTGTTCTCTTATGTTAGTCGCAACGATTAATTAAAGGGATCTATTGGCATAGAGACATCTCTACAACACAGATTTACACACATTTGATTGATGATCAGTTGGAAGATGCGTTGGAGAGATTGTAGTTTCCCATCCAAATTATTGACTTTCGCTCCTTTTGGTGGTATTTTTGTATAGACAATGTACTAACCAAAGGTGCTGTTTATGATCAAAACCCTAACCAAGCATGGAAATAGTCTAGCGCTGGTAATTGAAAAACCCGTATTAGAACTTCTGGGAATGGATGCAGACACTCCCATCGACATTACAACCGATGGCAAAGTACTGGTATTATCACCTGTTAAAAATGAGTTGAGAAACGAGGCTTTTCAATCGGCACTCAAAAAAGCAAACTCAAAATTCCCTAACGCTCTCAAAAAACTCGCAGAATAACGATGAATCCAGTTTTTCTGAGTTTTGGAGAAGTCCTGGAAATTCATCAGGATCAGATAGCAAGGTACGGCGGAGATGCCGGAATTCGAGATATCGAACTTCTAAAGTCGGCCTTAGGAATGCCCTGTGCGACCTATGCAGGTGAATACCTCCATACTGATCTTTTTGAGATGGCTGCCGCCTATTTATTCCATCTGGTCAAAAACCATCCATTCATCGATGGCAATAAAAGAGTCGGAGCCGTGAGTGCTTTTGTTTTTCTGTTGTTAAATGGATTTGAACTTGATGCACCAGAAGATGAATTTGCCAATACGGTATTGGCAGTTGCAACCAGTGAAATGGACAAAGCGCAAGCTGCCGTGTTCTTGAAAAAATGGTCTAAGGCTGTTTAGTTTTTTCCGCGTTTTTACGGTTTGCCTTTTTCAGTCTTTGGTTTTCTCGGCAACGATATTGAAAAGCCTCTCAAACAAAGGGATAGTTATTTATTTTCTCTCTATCTCTAAGCACTCAGGCCAGTATAACGAAGAGAGAAAAAAACACACGTATATAGGGGGATACCTCTAAAATCTTTCGGCACTTTCGGTATTTTGTCGTAAGTGAGTACTGTTTTTGGTGTTACGACGCCGAAAGGGGTGGCGGCTTTATTGAAAATACTTGAAAAGTATCTGCTAATATCGTTGACCTTTCATCTCAACTCGATCTAGCAACAAGGATGTTTTTTGTTTTTTTGAAATGTATGATTTACCACGCGTATCACAAATTTTGATTCGAATAGTTGAGTTTAGTGATAATCTAGAAAGTAACTGTTTCGCTAATGGTCTGATTGGAAGTGAAAACTCATATTGCTGGCCAGGAGTCAGTTCAATTTTCTTTTCTTTTCTATTCGGTTGAATCCATTGAAACTCTTTTGTTCCATCAAGTTCTTCGGAAGTAATAATCACTGGATAATCAATGAAAATAGCTGAAAAAGACTTGTTGGTTGCATAAACAGTTAGAAATGAATTTCCAGATGAAAAATTGCCATTTTCTTCGATTAATTGCATATGCGTGGTACAATGGATCTGAAGTTTGTTCTTTCTATTAATGATGAATGAAAATAATTCTTCGAATGAGATCTATGAATAATGAAAGGATAACTAAACCAATTCCAGATAACACCCAATCTTTTTCCGCAGCAAGCCATTCAGTAAAAGTCTCTAGCATAATTATCGCCCCTTATTTGATTTTTTCTACTAACCTATAAACTGTTGTTCCTGTATTTTGAGGCCACTTTTCACATGGCGGATTATCTTTTCGTTTTGCGCGTTTAATAGCATCTGCTATACCGAGATTCATCTTACTCAGTTCCAGCTTACCCTTTGAATAATTTGGTAGGTGCTGCTTCAATCGTTGAGTACATTCTTTTGAATTTCCGACTCCATTCCCGTCTTCAAAATGAAGAAGCAACCAATATTCGAATTTCGGATTGCTAAGGGCAAAACCATACTGTTCCTTTTCGCAACTCCAGTTGTATAATAATTGCAGTTGTTCTTCAGTCCATTGATCTTTATCTACAACAACCCATGCTTCATCACCATCCTTAAGCTCATGTAAGGACTTTTTTTAATTCAGATAAAACTTTTGGCGGTGCGCTGCCATGCCGACATTTTATACACTTCACTTTGAAAATGTTTTGATCATCATTAAACATGGAAAAATATTGAGGCTCCGTTTCAGTCCCCTCTGTGGCAAGCAGATACAATTTCTTGTACCTTCGCTCACCAAGCTCTCTCTTAAACGACCGCCGTCCCATTAAGCATCGTCCTTCACCATTGAATGATTCAATAGAATTTTAGGAATCCCACCTAAACGTCCTTGTAAGTAACTTTTACGGATATCCTTATCGTAGCGAACATCTTTAAAATTGCTAAAGGAATACATTTTAGTCGAACCTGATTGACCACGTTCAACAACCCACATTTCATCACGTCGGAGTAAATCCTGATCCATAATTAAAACGTCATGAGTCGTAAATAATAGCTGAGATCTGGTATTCTCATTGCAAGTGCTCAGATAGGTCTCCAGTAGCCGTCGAGTCAATAACGAATGTAAGCTGCGATCCACCTCGTCAATC
>JBNKYI010000165.1:0-6147 GCA_050300815.1 Fibrobacterales bacterium | reverse complement strand
ACCGAGATATCAATTTTAGCATGTGCAAGCACTGGCGACATCTACATGACCGGGTGCAAACCTATCGTTGGAGCAATGTAGATGAGCAAGAGTTGGCGGGTAGCAAAAGTGCGAAAGTCATTTTTAGTGATTTAGCAAAACCATCAATGTTGAGTAGTCAATTTGATAATGGTCTTTGGCAACCCATTCGTTCGGGGCAACCTCTGCCTGAAGCTGGTTTTATTGAATTGGCGACGGTCTTAAACGGCAACATTCGTCTCAAAACGCACTCCAATGAAGCAGAAGCTCCTAGAGAGGGAATTCAACGGTTGGCATTCAGGCGCCCCCGTGAGCCCATTACAGAGTTATTGTCTGCGCGTCACATTGTGTTTCCTCAAGAGTTAGAATCGATCCCCGAGGCATTTAAAATGGCGTTACAGGCTTTCGAAAAAGACCATCCCAGTCTTTCGTCACAGCAGTTGCGCGATGTCTTTCAAAAGAACTATGAGTCACAGCCTCTTTTAATTGAAAATGGATGTGCCATTTGCCTGACCTCTCATGATGAGGTAGATCAGCCTATTTTAGGTATGGTCAAGCCTTCAAAGGGGTTTAAAGACACTAAGTATAATGAAGAGATCAAACTGCTGATCTTTATGATCTCACCGGGCAAAGATCGCAACAATCATCTTTTATTGCTTGCCTCTATTGCGAGGTTTCTCAATGACGTTGAAAATCTTAAGGGTGTGCTGGCAGCCAAAGAGCCACAAGAGGTTCTTAGCACATTGAGAAGATTTGATAGAAAGTGACCAAGTATTGTCGCTTTTAGTTCAAACCATTATTCTGAAAATAGGCGCAAGGAACATCGCGAAGCCAATAGGATCTCCAAGTCCACCACCGGTATTCTTTCACCCTGTAGGAGTGATTTAGCAATTTTTGAAGAGTTGCATCACTGAGCCCATTTTGCAAGGGTGAAAAGAAGTAGTTAGAGAGAATCCCTTTGCAGTCATCGATGGATTCAAATTCAAACGCGGTATTAAGATGAGTGTATTCTCGCGGAATGGTTTGAGGGTAAAAGCTGTAGGGCTTCTGATTGCGTTGAGCTTTTTTAAAATCATCTTCAAATTGATTTTGATGCCAAATAGGGATTAGATAACTCAATGATGAATCCCAATTTTGGGCGATACCTGTCGGATAATTCCAGAAGTGCCCTGTTGAAAGTGCAAGAATTGTCAGCGCTCGAATCCACTTCTTTTGAGTTGAATTTAACTCGTGACTCCACTTCCAAAAACAGCCGAGTAGAAGCAGATTAGGAATGAGTAAATATCTTTCTCCAAAGGGATTTGTAAAAGGGAGGGTAAATCCTGCACACAAAAAAAGAGGGATAAGAGCGATGAAGAGATTTTTCTTTCTTTCTTTTGAAGGATTGAGAAGAAATAGATAGCCGAGACTTGCAATTAAAATGAAACGCCCGTGATTGCCTAGATACCAGATGAAGACGATGACATTTTTAAAAAACCCATTGAGATCTTGAGCGCTTCGATGAGAACCTGCATGAGGTGGGATTACAAACCATCCTGTGTTGTTATAGTGCAGCAAAAGCCAGCAAAGAGAAACAACGAGCGCAGGTAGGCTGAGAAAAAAAGCCTTTCTCCAGTTTTGATATAAAACGAAATAAGTAAGAATTAGGGCTGGGATTAAGAGTATCCCGCGCAAACTTCCCATTGCGAAAAGAACTAAACAAAAAGCAAGACCAATGCTTTTCTTTTGCTCGATAAAGTACAAGCAAATAAAGTAGCCCAATAGTAAGTAAAGCTCGGCACTCATCTGAAAGACATTCGCTAGAAATATCGGTTCGAGAAATAGAAGAAAAAGAGGTGCTCGTTGAAATATTGAAATTTTAGAAGCAACGAAAATGGTGGCAATGATTAATGAGAATGTCAATAGATGGGCGCTCCATAGAGAGGGCCCGAAAGGAAGCCAAAAAAGAATTAAGAGGAAATTGTAAAAGGGAGGATGACCAAAATCAACATCTGGAGGGCTCCAAAATTGAAAGGATTGTGCATGAGCGGAATGAATGTGACTATCCCAAAAAAATGGAATAGAGCGACTTAGGAAGTATAATCCTAGCAGGATGATTCCTAATAAAATCCACTGTGATTTTTTGTTCATGCGTTTTAGAGTTTAATCAAAAATATTTTGTGAAAGGCCAAGCCAGGGTGTGAAATAGAGAAGCTTTCTTATCAGGTGGTTGACGTAGGTGATCTTCTTCTAAAAGAGCCGCTCGCTTTTTTTCATTGCTGCTGCAGTAGTGAATGCAATAGGCGTTTTGAGGTGGCGATTTTTGCGGACAAGAAAAAAAGCGAATGGTTTTACTTGGAGGGATGTAGTAGAAAGCGTGAGTATCAACTCGCTTAATTTCTTTTAAATATTTGCCCTCGCTATAAATGTCATTCATCAGCATGGGGCCCAAATTAAAACGTATTTTGGGATCTCGTTCAGGCATCCATTCAACAGCGCGTTTAAAAAAAGCGTGGCCAGGTTCGCAGGCTAAAACGGCATTATTGAGTTTAGGTGTGCGCCAAAAAATGTTAAAAAGATTTTCGATGGCGTTGATCAGACCATTGTTATTGAGATAGAAACAATTGAGACGAGTTAAAATCCAAGAAATACCAAAAGAGGGAAAAGTCCATAGGTATTCTAAATGCCATTCACCGCGCACGCGAGCTTCGTTAGAACGAAAGACGAATTCTTCACCGACAAATGCCCTTTCTTTTAAAAGAGGCTCAAACGACTTGAGAGTGAGCGTGTCAAAGTCGAGATAAATCCCCCCATAGCGAAGTAAGATTAAATAACGATAAAGATTAGACTTACCTGCAGGGTAGCCATTGGCGACGCCGGCGAGAGTTTGTTTGAGCTTTTCGCCTTCTTTTCCATCGGGGAGCAATTCGTCTAAAATAATCTCTTTAAATTCGACCTTAGCTTTTAAAGATCGCCAGTGTTCATTATCTGGTGGATCTTGAAAATGAATGGTGATTTGCGCTTTGGGGTTGGTCTGCAAAACGGATTCGACAGCTAAGCGATTTGCAAAAGGAAAATTTTTTCCCATCCAAATGAAGTGAAAGTGATAGGGAATCATAAATCTTGCGTTGGGGGGTTACACCCAATATCCCTCGGTTTGTTTGAGTTGATTCAGATAAGAGGTTACACCTTTTTCTAATGAGGTGAAGTCTTGAGCATAACCTGCTTTTTTCAATAGAGATAGGTCTGCTTTGGTATAAGCCTGATACTTTCCTTTGAGGTCTTCAGGAAAGGGGATGTAAGTCAGCTTGCCCCCTTCATAATAAGGAAGCATGATGTTTGCAATGTCGACAAAGCTTCTCGCCGTGCCAGTTCCTGCGTTGAAAATCCCTGATGTTTCTCGGTGTTCGAAGAAGTGGAGGTTGATGTCGACAACGTCTTTGACAAAAATAAAATCGCGCAAAAATTGATCACTGCCTTCAAAAAGTTTGATCTCACCGTTGTCGCTAAGTTGATGATGAAATTGATAAACAACAGAGGCCATACGAGCCTTGTGGTTTTCTTGAGGGCCATAGACATTGAAATAACGGAGCCCAACGACTTGAGAACTCATTTTGACCCAGTTAGCCCTCAGCCATTGGTCAAATTGAAATTTAGACCAAGCGTAACCATTGAGAGGGTATTCATTTGCACGGGCTTCATTAAATCCTTTTTCGCCATGACCATAAACCGAAGCCGAAGAGGCGTAATAGAAAGGAATGCGTTTTTTCTGGCACCATTCGCAAAGCGTCTTTGAAAACTCGTAGTTATTGGCAATCAAGAATGTCATATCTTTTTCGGTGGTTGCTGAGCAAGCCCCTTGGTGAAAGACGGCTTCGACCTCTTGCAATTGATCTAAACGATTGAGTAGGTCTTTGCGGTCAATGACATCGTAAATATCAAAGGCATTTAAGTTTTTGTGCTTTAATGTTTCACCGAGATGATCGCAAACAACAATTTTAGAAGCGCCTCTTTCAATGAGTCCCTTCACTAGATTACTGCCGATAAAGCCGGCACCACCAGTCACTAATATCATGATTTGTCTTGTTTCTCTTTGAGTTCGAGTTCAATAAGTTGTTTCAAATCTTCTGCATTCGCCCGTCGAAAGTCGCTGAGACCTTGAGTGAGCAACTCTGTAAAAAGCTCAGTAATTCGAGGGTGCATTAGGTCGTTCAAAAATAAAGATATGCGCAGATAAGGAAAGCGATGAGCCTCTTCAATCCAGCGATCCATGTTTTTGGTTAAGTCTCGACGCCCCCAAAAAGAGCTCCATCGCACATTGAGCAAGGGGGCCTTGAGTTTGGCCTTGAGCTTGGTGTCGATAAAGTGAGAGGGAGAGGTTCCAAAACGGATTTGGTTTTTGGCTAGAAAGGTAGGGAGCTCGACGTTGAACTCATGTCGCGGGGTAAAAACGCCTAGGGCCGGAGTTTCATAAGGATAGTTTGACCATATTTCATGGCGATTAAAAAAGCGATCGAGTTTTTCAGCAGAGCAATTCTTGAATTGTTTAGTGTGAAGCAGAGGGTATTCAACGAATAGATTGCAATCCATTCCCGAATTTTTAAAAACGGCAAAGCTATCGGGCCATAGATTTTCTTCTTCGTTAACCGAATAGCCGAGTATCGCTTTGTTGACTTTGCACTGATCGAGAACTTTAAGCGCAATTTCGTTTTCTTCAGGAGTGAGCTGGTTAATGTGTTGAAGGCAAACAAATAAATAGCGATCTTCCATCAAAAACTCTTTCTCATTTTTTGAATGATACGGGTCGAAGAATAACCTTCGACAAAATCAATCAACACCACTTCATTAACAAACTCTTTTCCGATCACCTGGTCAAGAGTATAATCTCCTCCTTTAACCAAAACATCGGGTTGCAATTCTCGCAGGAGTTCTGCTGGGGTGTCTTCTTCGAATATAATCACATAATCGACAAAACTGAGGGCGCTTAACATTGCCGCGCGGTCTTCTTGGCCATTGACGGGGCGCTCAGGGCCCTTAAGCCGTTGCACAGAAGCGTCGCTGTTTAAGCCAACGATAAGGTAATCTCCCATTTCACGCGCTTTTTTGAGGTATTCGAGGTGTCCGCGGTGCAGCAAATCAAAACAACCGTTTGTAAAAATGGATTTTTGCCCCTGACGCGACTTCATTTCTGTTTTTAGTGCGATCAACGAGTGAGCTGCGAGAGGAGCATTTGCCCTTTGCAATTGATGCAAAGCAATGGGAGTGGTGCCCAGTAGACCGACAACGACTCCGGCGGCCCGGTTGGCGAGTTCGAGACATTGAGCCGGAGAGAGCCCTGAACAGTAGGCGGCCGAAAAAGTGGCGATCACGGTATCACCTGCTCCACTGACGTCAAAAACTTCGCGCGCTTGAGCTGGGGCTGTGATAATTTCATTTGAACTCCAGAGCGTCATGCCTTTTTCTGAGCGAGTAATCAACAAATTCTCGCAAAGCCCCTGGCGAAAGACGGCTGGGGCATGGGTGTGAATAAAGGCTTCGCTGTTTTCTCCGGTTTGGTGCAAAAACTCGCAAAACTCTTTAAAGTTCGGAGTGATAAAATGAGCCCCTGAGTATTTGCTCCAATCGGTGCCCTTAGGGTCGACGAAAACGGGAATCGAAAGACGGCGGGCCTGGCCGATCAATTCTTGACAAAGAGCGGCAGAGCAAAATCCTTTGCCGTAATCTGAAATGATCAATCCTTGGCACTCTTCGAGTAGAGCGAGCACCTGAGCTTGAGCCTTGAGCAATTCTGCGGGCTCCCATCGAAAAGGCGCTTCTCGATCGAGGCGCATCATTTGCTGGTGACTGCCCATCAGGCGGGTTTTGGTGATGGTGGGGCCCTCGTGCTCCCAAAAATGGCATTCTACACCGGCATTGCTTAATAGGGATTCTAATTTTTCTTTTTCTAAGTCGCGTCCAGTGGCACCAAAGAGTTTAACCTTGGCCTTGAGTCCAGCCAAGTTCATTGCGACGTTGGCCGCTCCCCCTGGGTTGGCTTTCTCACTTTGCAAATGCAACACAGGCACGGGGGCTTCGGGGCTGATGCGTTCGATCTTTCCGATTTGGTACTGGTCGAGCATAAGATCACCGACCACAAGAAGTTGAACCGTT
>JBNKYI010000164.1:0-6152 GCA_050300815.1 Fibrobacterales bacterium | reverse complement strand
GGCTTTCTCTCCAGGATAAATTTTGACAGATTTGGGGTGAAACAAGCGTTGTTCTTCAAGACGCCTTCCTTCGGCGCTGCATTCGAGATTTCCTTGAAACTTTCGCCCTTTGGGTAGTTTTAAGAAATGAAAGTCGAAGGATTCAATCCAATTGATTTCGCGATTCCATGGAACTTCTTGCAGCTTGACAATGATTTCATCTCGTCTTTGTTTTGCCCATAGAGGAGCAGACTTAGCCCATTGTTGAGAATTGGGCACGCGAATGAGACAGGCGCGCTGATACATAGGCTCTATTTCAAAGGTCAACCAGTGATCTTCTTCAAAGTAGCTCACATATCGCCATCCCATGAGATAGCTCCACTTATCACCCTTAATTTGAGTGATAAATTCCAAAGACTTTTTAATGATTTTCATTCGCCTCCCTACACTAAAAGGTAAGAGGGTTTGCGAAACTCTTAAAGTAATTTTTAGAGATATTCTATATCTTCTTTAAAGAAGAGGGGGTAAATGCTGTAAAATAATGCTCTTGATCGTTGTCAGTTTTAGCACCAATTAATCAAGCCAGTTCATAATGAAAAAGCCCTGCGAACAGGGCTAACTTTTGTCCATCTAAAGTCTTTATCCAAGGTGGATAAAGAAACAGTGAAGTGAAAAATAAAAGACAAAACAAACGGACTACAGGTGAGGTGAAATCCCTTGTGAATCCATCGCCGCTTCCATAACCCCTTCTGATAGGGTAGGATGAGCGTGAACACTGTGTGCGATTTCTTCCCAGGTGGCTTCCATCTTCATGGCTAAGCCTAATTCAGCAAGCATTTCAGTGGCTTCGACACCAATGATATGAGCGCCGATCAATTCACCGTATTTTTTATCAAAAATCAACTTCACCATACCTTCGGTGTGACCGATGGCGCGGGCTTTACCGCTAGCGGCAAAAGGAAAACGGCCGATTTGAACTTCGATCCCTTTTTCTTTGGCTTTAGCTTCGGTTAGCCCCACTGAAGCCACTTGAGGTTGACAATAAGTACACCCAGGGATCAACGAATAGTCTACGCCGTGTTTGGCTTTGCCTAAAATATGTTCTACTGCAGTTTCACCTTCGGCAGAAGCTTTGTGGGCGAGCATTTGTTTGCCGGTCACATCACCAATGGCATAGATGCCTTTGATTGAGGTTTCCATAAACTCATTCACTTTGATAAAGCCGCGCTCGTCAAGTTTAACGCCAGCAGTTTCTAAGCCGAGGTCTTTTACGTTGGGAACCATACCGATGGCCACGAGCACGCGGTCAAAAGTTTCTTCGATGATTTTGCCTTTGGGGTCTTCGAGTTTCACTTCGATAACACCGTCTTTTACGAGTTTAGATTCGGTAACTTTGGTTGAAGTGTAAACTTTCATGCCTTGTTTTTCAAAAGCAGATTTTAGCATGGCTGAGATTTCTTGGTCTTCGACAGGAACGATTTGATCCATCATTTCAACCAAGTGAACTTCAACGCCCATTGAGTTAAAGAAGTAGCTAAACTCAGTACCAATAGCACCTGATCCGATCACCAATAATTTTTTGGGAAGGGTATCAAGCTCAAGAGCTTTGCGGTAAGTGATAAAGTTTTTGCCATCAATAGGGTAGGCTGGAATTTCACGAGCAGAAGCACCTGTAGCAATAATTACTGCGCCCGCTTGCACCATTTCTTTTTTGCCTTCGGCGTCTTCAACTTCAACCATGCCTTGAGCAACGATGCGTCCGATACCGTTGATTACGGTAATTTTGTTTTTGCGCATCAAAAATTGAACGCCTTTAGAGTTGGTGTCCGCTACGCCACGGCTGCGGCCAACAATTTTTTTGAAGTCGGCTTTAAGGCCTTTAACTTCTAAACCATAAGATTCAGCGTGCTTCATGTATTCATAAACTTCAGCTGATTTAAGTAAGGCTTTAGTAGGGATACATCCCCAGTTTAAACAGATCCCGCCGAGGTGTTGTTTTTCAACAATGGCAACAGACTTGCCAGCTTGAGCGGCTTTAATTGCGGCAACATAACCCCCAGGGCCACTACCAACAACAAGGACATCATATTTTGCAGACATTTGCTTCTCCTAAACTGCTTTTAAGCTTCTCTTAAAAGAGGGTAAATTCAAATTAAAAAGGGCAGGTGAACCTGCCCGATTTTTTTAGAGCATCATTGAAACAGGATTTTCAAGAATCTCTTTAAGTCCGTTTAAGAATTGTGCGGCGAGTGAGCCGTTAATTACTCTGTGGTCAGAAGTAAGGTTAACAGTCATTACATTGCGCGAACCAATCTCACCATCGGCTTTGCGATAAAGCTCTTCTTCAACACCCGCAACCGCTAAGATAGCGCTTTGAGGAGGGTTGATGACCGAAGTAAATGAAGAAACGCCAAACATACCCATATTAGAGATGGTGAAAGTTCCACCTTGGTATTCTTCGGGAGCAAGTGTGCCAGCGGCCGCTTTTTTCACCAAAGATTTGATCTCAGCAGAGATGATCCCTAAAGGTTTTTGGTCGGCGGTATAAACGATAGGAGTGATTAGACCACCATCGGGAGTAGAAACCGCGATTGAAATATCGATGTTTGAGTTTTTGCGGATAAAGTCGCCATAGAAGGCCGAGTTTACCACAGGGAAACGACGCAAGTTAAGAGCAACGGCTTTAACAACAAGGTCATTTACAGAAATTTTATAGCCAGGAGTTTGGTTCAATTGAGCTCTTAGTTTATTAAGGGCATCCACTTGGATTTTCATGGCAACAAAGAACTCGACCGCTTCTGATTGAGCTTGGTGCAAGCGCTTGCCGATCACTTTCATGGTTTGGCTAAGAGGCTCGTCGACGGTTTGAGCAATAGGAGCCATTGAACCAAAAGTTGCAGGCAATTTGCTGGGGTCGGGTTTGCCTGGTTTTGCACCGGCAGCTGCAGGAGCAGGAGCTGCTACAGGAGTGTAGTTCTCGATATCGCCTTTAATGATACGTCCGCCAGGGCCAGTGCCTTTAACGGTGCGAAGGTCGATGCCTTTTTCGGCGGCCATTTTGCGAGCCACAGGTGAAACTTTGAGGTCTGAAGTGTCGGCCGCAGGAGCTGCAGATACAGCAGGTGGAGCAAAAGAAGGTACCGCAGGAGCTGCAACAGGAGCCGGGGCCGGTGCAGGCGCTGGGGCGGCGGGTTTTGCTTCGGCCGCAGGAGCTGCACTAGCTGCAGCCGCTTTTTCTTCTTCGAGAGCCGCTTTGTATTCTTCTTCGTAATCTTCGTCAGCTTCATCGGTTAAGAAACCGATGATTTGGTTGACTTTAGCGGTGCCTTCAACGGTGATCACGCGCAAGTAGCCTTCGTCAAGTGACTCATAGTCTACGGTGGTTTTGTCTGTTTCTACACTGCAAAGCACAGTGCCTTCTTCGATTTTATCGCCGACTTTAACGTGCCATTTGGCGATGTTGCCTTCTTCCATTGTAGGTGATAGGCTAGGCATCAATAATTTAATTCCCATAGATAACTCCGTTATTTTTCGAGATAGCACACTTCTTTAACTGCCTTAACGATTTTTTCGACAGAAGGAAGGGTGGCGATTTCAAGATTTTTAGAATAAGGCATTGGGTTTTCGTTTTGACAAACCCTTACGATAGGTGCATCGAGATGATCAAACAATTCAGAATAGATCATGTGCGAAAATTGAGCACCAATACCGCACCAGTCATGACCTTCTTCGACGATAACCACGCGATTGGTCTTTTTAACAGACTCAGCCACAAGGGGCATGTCGAGAGGTTTAAGGGTGCGAGGATCTAAGACTTCGACATCGATATCTTCTGTTTCGGCCAAAACTTTAGCGGCTTCAAGCGCATAACCCACCATGCGGCTGTGAGCGATTACAGTGACGTCGGTGCCTTTGCGTTTGATGTCGCCTTTGCCGATAGGAATGACGTATTCTTCTTCGGGAACTTCACCCTTTTCACCGTAAAGCATTTCATTCTCTAAAAAGACCACGGGGTCGTTGCAGCGAATGGCTGCTTTAAGTAGGCCTTTGTGGTCATAAGCAGAAGAAGGAGCGATCACGTGAATGCCAGGAAAATAGGCGTAGATCGATTCCATACAGTGTGAGTGTTGCGATGAAACCTGCGCAGCCGCACCATTACATCCGCGAAATACGATAGGAATATTAAAAGCGCCACCAGACATATAGTACATCTTAGAAGCGTTAGAAATGATTTGGTCAATGGCCACAAGTGAAAAGTTAAAAGACATGTATTCAACAATAGGTCGTAGACCGCTCATGGCGGCGCCAACAGATAATCCCGTAAAGCCAGATTCAGAAATAGGGGTATCTAGCACTCTTTTAGGGCCAAATTTATCGAGGAGCCCCTTAGAAATCTTATAAGCGCCGTTGTATTCAGCGACTTCTTCACCGATCAGAAAGACTCTTTCATCCCGGCGCATTTCTTCTTCGAGGGCTTGGTTGAGTGCAGTTCTAACGTCAATTATTGCCATGATTTCGTTTCCAGATCATCGTGAAAAGTGTGATTGCCAAGTTCAGAGAGAGGAGGCTCAGGGCTGTTTTCGGCAAATTTCACCGATTCGGCCACTTGCTTTTTAATTTCTTTATCCCAATCTTTAATTTCTTCTTCGCTTTTAATGCCTTCAGAAATTAACCAATCGTTTACGGCGACGATGGGGTCTTTTGCCTTCCATTCGGCCTCTTCGTCTTTGGTGCGATAAAGGGCTGCGTCAGAAACAGAGTGACCGCGGTAGCGATAGGTGATCGCATGAACGATCACAGGGCGTTGAGTTTCGCGCACTTCTGCGATAATCTCTTGCATTTTGAAGTACATCTCGGGCAGACTCATTCCGTCGAGAGTGTATCCTTTAATATTGTAAGAGCCTGAGATCGAGGCGATATCGCGTTGTGATAAAATTCTGTGGTTCGCCGTTCCCATGGCATATTGATTGTCTTCGCAGATAAATAGAGCGGGAAGACTCCAAAGAGAGGCCAAGTTTAAACACTCGTGAAAGGTTCCTTGGGGAAGGGCTCCATCCCCAAAGTGAATGAAAGAGACGGCTTTTTTGTTGTTGTATTTGGCTTCAAAGGCCGCGCCTATTCCCGGGCCAAATTGACCGCCGACAATGCCGTGGCCTCCCAAAAAGTTGTGTTCTTTAGAGAAGTAGTGCATCGACCCGCCTTTGCCGCGGGCGCACCCTGTAATTTTACCGTAGAGTTCGGCCATACAGGCGTTGGGATCCATTCCCATGGCCAAGCCAAGCCCGTGACAGCGATAAGAGGTGATCACGGAATCTTCGGGAGTTTTGTGAGCGAGAGCTCCTACTCCTACCGCCTCTTGGCCGATGTAAGTGTGTAAAAACCCTGCAATTTTCTTTTGTTGATAGCCTTTGATGGTGGCTTCTTCAAAACGCCGGATGAGCATCATCTGGTTTTGTAGGGTTAAGAGAGTATTTAATTCAAAATCTTTAAACTGAAAGCTTTTGGGGGCAGAAGACTTTTTAGAAGCCATGTCACCTCGAAAGTTAAGGGTCGAGCCGAAAAAATTTTTACGAAAGATAATTTATAAGAAACTAAAATTCAGTGAAAAGTAAGGCTTTTTGAAAAGTTTTAGGCAGGGAAAAACGAATTTTAGGCGAACTTGCTGCAAAAATGTCAGTTTTCGACAAAGTGGTTTGTGAAAAATCGTGGATTTAGTGCTAAAGTGCCCTCAATTTCATAAAAACTCTTGGAAAAAACAAAAATAAGATTAAACCGAATCTTCGATCTTCTATGATTCTAAAGAAGGGGCTATTTGAGTGGTTTTAGGGGCGGCACTTTAAGAGTAAATCTTAAATTGCCCAGATTTAAGGGCGGCGGAGTAATCTTTTAGGCGATCTTTGATAAGTCCAGAAAGAAAAACCATCCCGATAATGTTGGGAAAGGCCATGCTGAGTAACATTAAATCTGCGAAATCGAGCACATTGCCAATAGATAGAACCGGGCCCAGAATTACGACAAAACAATAGACAATGCGGTAGGTGGGGATTCCTTTCATTCCGAATAAGTACTCGGTAGCTCGCTCTCCGTAGTAAGACCATGAAATCATGGTCGAATAGGCAAAAATGACGACGGCTAGGGTTAAGAACAGTTCGAGTCCGTCAAAGAGAGAGTGA